>CAYVPL010000111.1:0-8583 GCA_964453755.1 uncultured Planctomycetales bacterium | reverse complement strand
GGAGCCGGACATGCCCATTTGCACCGTCTGGCCTGGGCGAATCTGTTGCGCGGCCGCGGCGGGGGCAAGAATTCCCAGGGACAGGATGAGCAGGAGCGACGGTCGCATCGAGAGGGGAAGGAAGGGCAATGGAGTCCGCACCCTCCTGGGGGGAATGGAAGGTTCCAAGGGACAAACTAGGATAACACTGAAATGGCGGCATCGGGCGGAAAGCGAGGAAGGCGCCAGGGCGCCGAGCACCCGATGACGGGAACGCTCCGTCCTGAGCGCCCCGCGGAATCGAGCCTGCCGCTGCTCGAGGCCGCTGGCCTGGCCGCCGGCCTGCCTGGCGCCTCGCTGCTGGCCCGCGAGGCCGAGGCTCGCGGCTATTTCAAACGCACGCTGGCCCAGCAGTGGCAGCTGGTGCAGGAAATCTTGGCCGAGCACCTCCGCGAGTCCGACTCGCCGGAGAAGATCGCCCGCGCCTGGGGCCGGCTGCCGGGCTCGCGTGTGAAGTTCCATTTGCCGGGCGCCTGGACGCGAGCGAGCCTCGACGGGCCGCCGGAGCCGGCCCTGGCGTTGCTGCGCGAGTGGGCGGCCGCCGGCGACCGGCTGCTCGGCGAGTCGCTGCCGGAGACGGGCGTGCGGCCCTGGGCGGAGCGTCTGGGCCCCGAAATCGTGGTGCGCCTGCTGCCTTGGGCGGCGGCGCCGGAGCCGGAAGTGCGGCGCGCGGCGGTGGTGGCTTTGCGGCCGCGCGGCGTGTGGGTGGCGCAACTCGATTGGGCCGTGGAGGCGCCAGCTCTCTTGCTGCCGCTGTTCGACGCCCTGCGCGAAGAAACCGACCCGCGCGTGGCCGGCGCGCTCGCCAACGCCTGGAACGACGTTGCGCGCGTGCAGCCTCAACTGGCGCTGGAGCTCGCCCATCGTTGGCGCGCTGAACCGGCCGCGCCGCTGGCGGATTTCGTGGCGCGCCGCGGCTTGCGCAGCCTGCTCAAGGAGGGCGATCCGCGCGCGCTGCATCTGATGGGCCTGGGCGAGTTGCAAGTGGAGATGGCCGCCGCCTTGCGCGGCGGCGCCGAGGCGCGGCCGAACTCGAGCCTGATCTTTGACATTGACCTGGTCAACCGCGGCGACGAGAACTCGGCCCAATTGGTCTACGAGATCGAACTGCCCGGCCGCGTGGCGGGCCGGCCTCGGCGCCAGCGGGTGCAGGCGGGCACCTACCTGCTGCCGGCGCGCGATCGCGTGCGCCTGATCGTGCGCGAGCGCATCTTCGACCGCCGCGCGGCTCCCGTGCTCGACGGTCCGGCCAAGGCCAGCTTTTTTCTCAACGGACGGCGCTGCGCCGAACTCGACTTCCTCGTGCGCCGCTCAGGCGAGCCAGGGATGCGCGCGATCGAGGATGAGATGGAGAGCTGACACGGCGACGGCCGCGGCGGCCAGGATCAGGCCCGGCAGCGCGCGCCAGGTCTCGCGCAGATCGGCGAGGCAGATCCAGGCGCAAGTCAGGAAGACCGCGAAATTGAGGGGCAGATCGATCCAGGCCATCCAACTGAGCAGCGGCGTCCACGCCAGCACGCCGATGGCCAGGGCGAAGCCGCCGAGCGACCAGGCCGCAAGCGCGGGCGGGATGCGGCCCAACTCTTCGCCCTCGGAGTAGTGCAGGCGCTGCTCCGGCGGCAGGCTGGCGGGATCCGGCGCGCGGCGGGAACTCACGCTTGCAAGGCCGCCAGCGCGCGCCGCAGGCGCGGCATCGCGTCGCGCACGTCCTGCGCGGACACGGCGCCGACGCTGGCGCGGAACCAGCCCTTTTCGTCCGCCGGCGCCACGCCGAATGCGGAGAAGGGGACCACGGCGAAGGCGGCCTCGCGCAGCAGGTAGCCGCGGATCGCCTCGTTGTCGTTCAGCGTCTTGCCGGCGGCCGTGCGCCGCCCGGCGAGGTTGAATCGCACCGAAATGTAGATCGCGCCCTGCGGCTCGACGGTGTCCACCGGAAAGCCCTCGGCGCGCAGGGCCTGGATGCCTTCGTGCACCGCATCGAGGCGCTCGCGCACGCGCGCGATCACGTCCGGGCTCCAGGCGTCCACCGCGGCGGTGTTGCGCAAGTAGCGCGCGGTGGCCAGCTGCACGGGCTTCGGCGCCCACGCGCCGAGGTGCGTGAGGAGTCCGGTGATCTTCTTGGCGATCGCCGGCGGGCCAAAGATCCAGCCGCAGCGCAGGCCGGTGGCGCAAAAACCCTTCGAGATGCCGTCCACGTGCACGACCCAAGGCGCGCACTCGGGCACCAATTGAACCGGCGAGTAGTGCTCGAAGCCGGGAAAGACCAAGGCTTGATAGATCTGATCGAAGAGCAGGTAGAGCGGCTTCTCGCCGGCGGCTTGCCGGCGCGCGTTCTCCGTGACGAGCAGGCGGCCGAAGGCGGCCACGTCCTCGCGCCGCATGACGCCGCCGCTGGGATTCTGCGGCGTGTTCAGCACGATCATGCGCGCGGCGCGCACGTGCGGAGCCAGCAGTTCGACGGTCGGCTGGAAGGCGTGCTCGGGCTGGGCCAGCACCGCCTGCACGCGTACGCGGCACACGTCGCCGAAATTGTTGTTGTTCCAGGAGGGCACCGGGAAGAGCACCAGTTCGCCGGGATCCACCAGCACGCGGTAGGCGGAGTAGAGAGCCGGCCGGCCGCCGCCTACGATGACGATTCCGTCGAGCGGGTAGTCCAGCCCCTGCGTGCGCAGCACGTGCTCGCGCACGGCTTCGCGCAGCGACTTCTCGCCCGGCGAGGCGGGATAGTTGGTCTGGCCGGCATCGAGTTCGCGGCTGATGGCATCGCGCAACTCGGCGGGAATCGGAAACTGCCCGGGCGCGAAGTCGCCCACGGTCATGTCCGCGACCGTCACGCCCTTCTCCTTCAACTCGCGGATCTCGGCCGCGATGGTGAGGATGTTCGAGGGCGTCATGGCGCGCGCCATGGCGGAGAACGCGCGGCGCGCGTCCTCCTCGCCGCAGTTGGCGGGAATCCGCACGACGTCGCCGGTCTGGGTCACGAGCGAATTCTAACGCGCCGGGCTACCGCGTCTCCAGGCGCTCCAGGTAGCGCTCGCGCAGGGCCGACTGCTTGCTCTCGAGTTCGGCCTCGCGGCCGCCGATCCACATGCGCTGGACGACGCCGAAATCGAGCGGATCGCCGGAGCAAAGGAAGAAGGTGGCCACCTTGCCGGGTTCGATCGAGCCGACCAGCGCCTCCACGCCGAGCACCTCGGCCGCGCCCAGGCTCAGCACCCGCGCGGCCTCGTCGGCGCCCAGGCCGAAAGCCGCGGCCGTGGCCGCCTGGTAGGGCAGGTTGCGCGTGACTTCCGGATCCGCAGTGCGCAGCGCCACGCGGCAGCCGGCCTGGCGCAGCACCCAGGGATTGCGGAAGGGGGCATCGAAGGGATCGAGATCCGAAGCAGGCAGCGCGTGCACCGGACCGGTGATCACGCGCGCGCCATCTTCGCCGAGGAATCCGGCCACCTTCCAGCCTTCGCGGGCGCCGAGCCAGATGACCGGCAGCCGGCGCTTCTTCGCCCAGTCGCGGGCCGCCATCAGGGTGGCCGCGTCGTCGGCGGCGACGATGAGGGGCTTCTCGCCGCGCGCGTAGGGCAGCATGGCTTCGAGCAGCAGATCGCGCTCGCTCGCGCCGCGGCCCGCGGCTTCCAGCCGGCCGATTTTTTCGCCGTAGGCCAGCGCTTCGTCGAAGCGGTGGTCGAGTTCGGCGAGTTCCTTCGGCGCCTCGGGGCCCTTCTTCGGATCCAGGCGCGGCGGGCGCGGGAAATCCACCAGCAGGCCGACGCGGCTCTGCACGACCAGATCTTCGGAGGTGGCGCCGGCGAGCTGAATCAGCGAAGCCTGACCGCGCACCGTGCCGCCGTCCGGCGTGACGAGCACGTAGGCGACGCCGTTGCTGCGCGTGACCGGAATGTGCGGCGAGTCGGCGTGGATCGCGGCGCCGGCGATCAGGTCCGGCTGGAATTCGCCGAGCTCGGAATCGTCGCGCGCGCTGCGGATCGAGCCGACTTCGAAGAGACCGGTGACGTCGCCGCAGTTGAGGAAGCCGGGATACAGATCCAGGCCGCTGCCGTTGACGATCTCGGCTCCCGGCAGGGCCGGCAGCGGCGTCGTGCCGGGCAGAACGCTGACGATGCGCCCGTCGCGCGCCACCACGCTGCCTACGAAAGGCGGGTGGATCATGTCGTGAATGCGCGCGCCTTGCACGATGAGCGTGCGGCCGCGCCCTGCGCGGATCCAGGGCTCCCAGTCGGCTTCGGTCAGCGCCGGCGGCGCGGCGGCGGGGGGGGCATCGGCGGGATCCACCGGCGCCTCGACGGCGGGTTCGCCGGCGCGCGCGAAGGCGGCGGCGGCGGCGGCGTATTCCTGCCACTGCGCCTCGTGCGCGGGGTTGCGCTCGTAGAGCACGCGGCCTCGCGCCACCGTCAGCACGCAACGCGCGTAGCCGGACAGCGGCGGCGCGTCATAGACGGTCACGGTGCCGTCCTTGCCCGGCTCGAGGCTGCCGAGGCGCTCGCCGAGCCGCATCTGGATCGCGCTGTTGAGCGTGCAGGTGGCCATCGCCTCTTCGTAGGAGAGCGAGCCGTAGCGCAGAGCTTTTCCGGCCTCAGTGTTGAGGCGCCGGATCATCTCGTCGGAGTCCGAGTTGATGGACACGATGACGCCAGCCTTGTGCAGGATTTCGACGTTCCAGGGAATCGCGTCGTTGACTTCGTACTTGTAGGCCCACCAGTCGCTGAAGGTCGAGGCCATGGCGCCGAACTCCGCCAGCTCGGGCGCCATCTTGTAGCCCTCGAGCACGTGCTGGAAGACCGGCGGCTGAATGTCGAACTCGCGGCAGATGCGCAGGAACATCTGGATCTCGTCGGCGCGATAGCTGTGGCATTGGACGCGGATCTCGCCGTCGAGAATCGCGGCCAGCACTTCGAGGCGTTCGTCGCGACGGAATCCGGCGTCGCCGGCGGCCGCTGCTTGAGCGCGGCGCGCGCGGTAATCCTGCGCGGCGCTGAAGGCGCGCCGATAGGTGGCCTCCACGCCCACGCGCGAGGAGGGGAAGCGGTTGGCCGGGCCGGTGTTGTTGGACTGCTTCACGTTCTCGCCGAGCGCGAATTTGATGTTGCGCGGACGCTCCGGATGCAGCAGATCGGCGATGGAGTCGGCGTAAGAGTCGAGCTCCCACACCGCCGCCTGGCCGCCGATCGGGTTGGCCGAGCCGTGCAGCGCGAGCGCCACGGCCGTGCCGCCGGCGGCGGCGCGCCAGATGCCGACGTCGCGTGGGTGGATCATGTCGGCGATGCGGCATTCGGCCGTGATCGCCAGCGTGCCCTCGTTGATCGAATCCAGCGCGAGGTGCGAGTGGGCGTCCAGCACCGCGGGCATCAGGTGCATGCCGCGCAGATCCACCACTTCGACTTCTTCCGGCGGGATGATCGATCCGCCGACTTCGCGGAGGACGCCGTCCACGATCAGCAGATCGCCCACGGCCGGCGCGCTGCCGTCCATGCGATACAGGGTGGCGTTCTGCAGCAGCACCGAGCGACCGCGCGAGCGGCCCCATTCCGAGACCGGCAAGCGATCCGCTTCGGTCTGCACCGGCCACGCCGGATGTCCGGCGCGCGCCTCGCCTCCCTTGGCCGCGGATTCGCCCTCTTCCTGACCCGGGCGGCCGCGCCCGCGGCGTCCCGGCTCACGCTCCGCGGCCGGATCCGCGTCGGGGGTCTTGGCCCCGGCGAGGCGGCTGCCCTCGGCGTCCACGGGACCGAAGGGCGTGGTCATCGCGCCCTTGAGCGCGTCGCCGGACAACGCGAGTTTCACGCTGACGTCCATGTCCATCTCCGGCACCGTGAACTCGAATTCCACGGCGTCGCCGCTGAACTTCACGGCGCGCGCGGGTTCGCGTTCGGCCGGCTTGGCGGCGTCAAAGATGCCCACGGCGCTCGCCGCCGGGTCCAGGCCGACGCCGAACTTCTGTTCGCCCATCGGCGTCTGCAGCGTGATCTCCCAATCGCCGGCGAGCGTTCCGCCCGCGCCCGGCGCGGCTCCGTCCGGCTTTGCGGCATCGTCTTCCTTCTCCGCTTCGCCGTCTTTTTTCTCCGGGGTTTCCAGGCTGAAGCCGCGGCCGTCCGCGAACACCCAGCTCAATTGCGGCTTGGCCAGATCCAGCGGACCGCGCGAGACGAAGGCGTCGTCGCCGGCCGGCAGGCCGAGAATGGCGGCGACGTCGGACGAGAGGGCGCGCTGCAGATCGTCGGCGTCGGCGCCGGCGTCGAGCAACTGCTTGAGGTCGTCGGCGAAGGCCTTCGGCGCGCCCGCGGGCACCAGCGCGCAGCGCACTCCGGCGGCGCGCAGTTTGAGGAAGCCTTGCACCAACTCCTGATGCTCGCGCCGCTGCTCCTCGCGCAGAGCCTGCGGATCCTGCCACCAGGGGCGCTCGCTTTCCGGCTTGAGCTTCAGATCCTCGTCTGACTTCGGCGCGTCCTCCAGATCGAGGACGAAGAGGACGGCCACGTCCGCCGCCTTCAAGCGCTCGGCATGGCGCCAGGCCTCGCGGCCCCCGAGCAGAATCCAGCCGCCCGGCTGATCCTGCATCAGGTCGAGCAGGTTCTCGACTTCGCGGGCGCTGCGCGCGCGCCACAGCGGTTTGTTGCCGAGTTCGAGGTCCGGCGCCGGACGGGCGCGTTCACCCTGAGCGCCGCGCACCCTCTGATCCGTCATCAATTGCCGGTGCACCGCCAGCGCGGCCATCGGAGTGGAGGGATAGCCGAATTCGCCCGAGCGTCCGCCGCCACCGCCGCCGCCACCGCCGCCGCCGGCTCGCAAGGAGCGCACTTCGAGGCCGTCCCGCAAGAGCACGGCGTCGCCGAAGGGAAGCTGGCTCAGGGCCGCCACCGCGCTGCGGCCTTGAAGCAGGCCGCGTGCCGGAAGAATCTGCACGCGGCTGAACCCGGCTTCGCGCCAGTCCTTGCCTTCGACGTTTTTCCAATCCACCAGATCGGAAGCGCGCAGGTGCGCGGCGAACATCGCGCGCGCTCCGTATTCCATCTCCGGCAACGGTCCGGTGGTCGGATCGGTGGCGGCGCTGCGGAAGGAGTTCGCCGGCGCCTCGATCAACGTTGCGGGGTAATCGGCGTGCACGAAGGCCGGGTACAGAATCCAGGACTCTTCGGCGAGCACCACTTTCGCCTCGGGCCAGGCGGCGGGATCCAGCGCGCCGCGTAGCACGGGCTGGCCGCGACGGAAGAGCAAGTCTTCGCGCTTCGTGACGGCCGCCGCGTCGCCTTCCCAGATCAGCACCTGCTGCAGCAGCACCTGATCGTGCACGGGAGACAGCGCGTCTTGCGCGGCCGGCGCCGCTGGAGCGCCGCGTCCAAAGCCTTGGAGAAGCAGAAGGGCGAGCGCGGAGATCATGGGCGCCGATGTTATCCTCCCGCCTCTGAATACTGCCGCCTTCCTCGCCAATCTGGCTCTCACCGTCGTCCTGCTGGGGCTCACGTTGTGGAGCGGCCGCCGCGGCCGGAGGCCCTTGCACTATTGCATGGTGGCGGCCACGCTCCTCTCACTCACGGGGGCGATCGCGCAGGCCGAAATCTACGGCCGTGACTTCCGTTTCGATCCGCTCCGCCTGCGCATTCACCTGGCCTGCGCCTTCACCGCGATCGGCCTCGTGCCCTTCGCCGCCGTGACGGGCTGGCGGCTCCGCACGAGGCCGGAGGCGCGGCGGGCGCACCAACGCGCCGTGGGCGCCTTCGTCGCCGTCACCGGCTTGGCGATCGCCACCGCCGGCTGGATGTTCCTCAGCGCCAGCAGCGAAACTTAATCCGGCCGTTCCGCGCCCAGCGCCTCGCGCAGCAGGCTGATCGGATGGGCGACGCGTGCGTGGCTGCCGCGGGCGCGCAAGGCGGATTCGATCTGCAGCAGACAGCCGGGGTTGCCGGTCACCACCCAGTCGGCGCCGGAATTGTCAAGGGCTTCGGCCTTGCGGCGGCCGAGCTCGCCGGTGAGTTCCGGCTGCGCGGCGAACGCGCCGCCGCCGGCGCCGCAGCAGAGCTGCGCGTCCGCGAGCGGGCGCAGTTCCAGGCCCGGCAGTTGCGCCAGCAGTCCGTCCACCGCGCTCGTGCCGCGCAGCACGTTCTGCAGATGGCAGGGCGGCGCGTGCGCCACGCGTTGGACTACGGCGGTCAGCGGGCCGCGCAGGCCTCGGGCGGCGAGGAAGAGCAGCGGATCCGTGGCGCCGCCGCGCGGATCCGCCTCGCGCAGATGCGCGGCGCAGCCGGCCGCGGGCACCAGCACGGCGTCGCAGCCGGCCAGGGCGGTCAGCGTGGCGCCGGCGGCGGCGCCGCCGCCCGCAGGATCGCCGGCGTGCGCCGCGAGCGCGCCGCAGCAGGAAGGCTGCGCCGGAACCAGCACTTCGAATCCCTCGTGCGTGAGCACCGCGACGGTGTCGCGCAGCGCGTCGCCGAAGAATTCCGGATTGACGCAGCCCAAGTGCAGAGCCACGCGTCCGCGCGAGGCGCCGCGCGCGGGGAAGCGCGCCCCCGGGGGGGGGCGCCAGGCGCGGGGGCG
>CAYVPL010000110.1:0-8624 GCA_964453755.1 uncultured Planctomycetales bacterium | reverse complement strand
CGCCGGCCCTTTGACATTCGGCGTGGTGATCTGCCACGAAGGGTGGCGCTACCCGGAGACGGTGCGCTGGGCCGCGCGCCGCGGCGCGCAGGTGGTGTTCCACCCGCACGCGCACGTCGCCGAGCCGGGGAGCCACCGCCCCCGCACCTTCGCGGAGCCCGCCAACACCTTTCATGAGAAGGCGATCCTGTGCCGCGCGGCGGAGAACACCTGCTGGTTCGCGTCGGTGAACTGCGCGAGCGCGGGCTCCGGGACTACTTCGGCGATCGCGCGGCCGGATGGGACGGTGTTGTGCCACCAGCCGTATGGGGAGGAGGGGTTGTTGGTGGCGGATTTGGATTTGGGGCTGGCGACTGGGTTGCTGGCGTCGCGGCTGCGGACTGAGCCGATGTGAGGGGGCGCGGACTGCCGTTCTGGCAGCCGTTTATCCTGGAGACGCCCAATGACCTACGCGCTGCTCGAACCGCTCGTCCTCGCTCAGCGGAGGCGTTCTTGGTAGCCCGGTAGCCAGGATTCGCAGGCTGGTTTGAGGACGAGCATCAGAGGTTCACGGTTACCAGCCCCCTTCGGGAACGTCAGCCTCTTGCACGGACGATAGGTGGCTCCCCAACACGGATTGGAGGCATCTCCCTCGTCCAAGGACCGCAAGCCTGGGAGTTAAACTGTGTGGATGAGCCAAACTTACACCGCCGTCGTCAAGCAGGACGGACCCTGGTGGATCGGTTGGATCGAGGAAGTGCCGGGCGTGAACTGCCAGGAGTCCTCGCGCGAAAGTCTGCTCGAGACCTTGCGCATCACCCTGGCTGAGGCGCTTGAGATGAATCGCGAAGATGCTCGCAATGCTGCGGGCCACGGTTACGAAGAATTTCCCATCGCGATATGAAGCGCAGGGATCTGTTGCGTCACCTCACGCAACACGGCTGTTCCCTGGTGCGGGAAGGAGGCCGCCATTCCTTGTGGCAAACCCGAACCTGAATCGTCGTAGCGCCGTTCCGAGGCACGTCGAGGTCTCGGACTTCTTGGCACGAAAGATCTGCAAGGATCTTGGCGTTCCCGCGCCGTGACGGACGTCCTCAAGTCCATCGGCAACACTTCGCTCGTGCGGCTGCGCCGGGTCGTGCCGGAAGGCTGCGCGCAGGTGTGGGTGAAGGTCGAGGGAGAAAACCCGACCGGCAGCCTCAAGGATCGGATGGCGATCGCCGTGATCGAGCGCGCCGAGGCGGACGGGCGGCTGCGGCCCGGCGGGACCGTGGTGGACTACACCGGCGGCAGCACCGGAACTTCGCTGGCGCTGGTGTGCGCGGCGAAGGGTTATCGCTGCCGCATCGTCACGTCCGACGCCTTCAGCGCCGAGAAGCGCGATCACATGCGCGCGTTGGGCGCCGAACTCACGCTCGTGCCGAGCGAGGGCGGTTTGACAACCAAGAAACTGATCCTCGACATGATCGAGGCCGCGCGCGTGCTCAGCCGCGAGCCGGGCGCGTGGTGGGTGGACCAGCTCAAGAACGCCAACGCGATCCCCGGCTACTGGCCCCTCGGCGAGGAAATCTGGCAGCAGACCGGCGGCGCGGTGGATGCCTTCGTCCATTCCGTCGGCTGCGGCGCTTCGCTGCGCGGCGTGGCCGAGACTTTGCGCGCAAAGAAGCCCGGCCTGCGCGTCGCGGCGGTCGAGCCGGCGGAGTCCGCGGTGCTCGGCGGCGGCGCGCCCGGACCGCACAAGATCGAGGGCGTCGGCATCGGGTATCTGCCGCCGCTGTGGGTGCCGGGATTCGCCGACGAGATCCTCGCCGTCTCCACCGCCGACGCCAAAGCGATGGCGCGGCGCCTCGCGCGCGAGGAAGCCTTGTTCGCCGGCACTTCCTCCGGCGCCAACGTCACGGCGGCCGTCGCGCTCGGCCGGCGGCTCGGACCGCAGGCCACGGTCGTCACGCTGCTCGCGGACAGCGGCCTCAAGTACCTGAGCACCGACGTCTACCGCGGCGCCTGAACTGCAGCCGCGTCTGCGCGCTGCACCGCGACCTTGCGCTCCGCGAGGTGCGCGAGCACCTTCTCCAGCGCGCCCGGCACCGCGCCGACTTTCTCGGCGGGATGCACGCCCGGCTGGCGGAAGAATCCGGACAGGATCAATTCGGCCGCCGCCGTGCAGGTGTAGCCCGTCGTGCGCGCCATGGAAGAGGTGCCGGTGGCCGCGTCGCCGCGGTCGCAGAGGAGCCACACCGCCTCGCGCGCCGCGCCCGTCGCTTTGTCAGAGCCGCGCAGGATCACGCGCATGGCCGTGAACTCGCCCTCGCCGGGCCGCAGCCGCCACTGCTCGAAGAGCATGCGGCTCGTGGCCTCGCGCGGCACGATGCGCACCGGCTTGCCGTCGGCGTCGCGGGCGGCGATCGGCGTCTCGGACAAGAATCCCGACTCGCGCAGCGCCAGCGCCAGCTCGCGGTGCCCGGGCCAGCGCAGGGTTTTCTCGCGCATGTCGGGCACGTGCGCCATCGTGCTGAGCAGGCTGCGCAGGCCGTCGGTGTTGAAGGCCTCCAGCGTGCCGACCCCCGGGAAGTCAACGAACTCCGGCTCGGACAGCGCGGGCTTCGTCACGACGCGGCCGCCCTCCATCAGGCGCGCGGGCCGCAGATACTCCTCCACCACGTCCACCGGCGAGAACGGCGCCGTGTAGCGCCAGGGCCAGCGCGGCTCCGACGGCAGCCCGCCAACCAGGCACTCGAAGAAGTCAATCTTCCACGCGCGATCGTGCGCGCCGAAGATCAGATTGTCCAGCCCGGGCGCCACGCCGACGTCGGTGATCGCGCACACTCCCTTCGCCTTGGCCAGAGCGTCCAGTTGCAGCGCGTCCTCCGGGAAGAAAGAGATGTCCGCCACGGACACGCCCGCCTCGATCACGGTCTTCAGCGTCGCGAAGCCGAGGAATCCCGGCACCGCGGTCACGGCCAGGTCGAAGCCGCGGACCGCGGCAGCCACCGCGGCCGCGTCGCCGGCGTCCAGGACGCGCGCAGCGGGCGCGCGCGCAATCTGCTGCGCCGCCGCCTCGCGTCCCAGCTGCGCCAGCGCCTCCTCGGAGCGGTCGCAGCTCGTCACGTCGTGACGGCGGGCCAGATCCAGAGCCATCGCCCGGCCGACCATGCCGGCGCCCAACACGATCACGCGAGCCATGCCTGAATTCTAGGCGGCCTTCGGCTTCAGAATTGCCGCCATGGCCAGGCCGGAGAGGAACCATCCGATCGCCTGGTCCAAACCCTCGCCAATCATGCTGCCCGTGGAGAATCCGTACCAGTTCCACTGCGAGACGGAAATGGACATCCACGCGAACACGCCAAGGCAGGACACCGTGGCCGCGCGGCAGATCAACTTCGTGGAGCAGGCCGCGCCGCAACCGATCAGCATCGCCGCCAGCAGCGCAGCCAGCACGTTGCTGCCGATCTCGATCGCCATGTGCTTGCCCATCGTGTACGGCGTGTCAGGCCGCCACACCAGATAACCCGTCGGCCCGGACGCGGGCATCTGATCGGCCGGCACGCCTTCCATGTCCGGGAAGAAGTAGGTGCCCGCCTCGGGAAGATTGGCCGTGAGGAAGCCGACCGTCTGCTGCTCGACGGCGGGCTCCAGGGTCGTGAGGCCCATGTGCCCAATGGGCAGCACCATGTGAGACAGCGCGCCCCACGCGAAATGGATGAGGCCGCCGGCAAGCGCGGCGAGGAGGAGTCGGTTCATGGTGAAAGATTAGCGGCCCTCGAAGCGCGGCGCCCGCTTCTCGGCGAAGGCCGCCAGGGCCTCGAGCCGGTCCGAAGTGGGAATGATTCTCTGGTAGCAGGCGGCTTCGTGCGCCAGCGCCGCCGCCAGAGGCAGATCCAGGCCTCCGTCCACCGCCGCCTTGGCCGCGCGCAGCGCCAATGGGCCGTTCTGGAGCAGGGCCGCCACCTGGCGCTCGGCGGCCGCCGCCACCGCGCCGGCGGGAGCGATTTCATTCACCAATCCGCAGGCCAGGGCCTCGGCTGACGTCAAACGGCGCGCCGTGAGAATCATCTCCTTGGCCTTGGCCACCCCCACCAGGCGCGGCAGGCGCACGCAGCCGCCAGCGCCGGGAATGATGGCCAGGCTGGTCTCCGTCAAGCCGATCTGCCCGCGCGCGTCGAGCAGCCGCAGATCGCAGGCCAGCGCCAACTCGCAGCCGCCGCCGAAGGCGTGCCCGTTGAGCGCCGCGATCACCGGCTGCGGCAGCGCGGCCGTCTCGTCCATCGTGGCGCGGATGGTCGCGACGAACTCGCGCACCTGGTCGGGCGTGAAGCCGCGCCGCTCCTTCAGATCGGCGCCGGCGCAGAAGGCCTTCTCTCCCGCGCCGGTGATGACGACCGCCCACGTCGCGTCGTCCGCGGCGACGGCGGCCAGATGCGCGCGCAGCGCCTGCAGCGTCGGCAGGGACAATGCGTTCGCGGCGTCGGGCCGATTGAGAGTGATCCAGGCCGCGCGGCCGCGGCGCTCACAAGTCACGAGTTGGGAATCGTTCATGATTTCGAGGCGGAGCGCGCGGAACCGAGCGCGAGCGGGCGGCCGAGCAGGCCGGCAAGATATTGCGCGGCGCGGTCTAGCGCCGCCGCGTCCATGGATCCGTGCAGCCCGCGCTCCTGCGCCCAGGCCAGCAGCGCGCCGGTGGCCAGATTGCCTGCGGCGCCCGGCGCGAAGGGACAGCCGCCGGTGCCGCCGGCGCTGGCGTCGAAATGGCGCAGGCCCAACTCGGCGCCGGCGGCGCAATTGGCCAGCGCGCGGCCGTAGGTGTCGTGCATGTGCAAGCCGAGGCGCTCGGCCGGCAGAATTTTCAGCGCCGCCTCGACCAGCGCGCGCGTCTGCGCGGGCTGCCCGACCCCCACCGTGTCGGCGAGCAGCACCAGCGCGCCCTCCGCGGCGAAAATTTCGACGAGCTCGAGCACTGACTGGGCCGGCGTGGCCTCGCGCGGCGAGCCGAAGGCCATGGACAGATACATGCGCACCGGCACGCCGTCGGCGCGCGCAGCCGCGCACAACTCGCGATTGATCGCGACGGCCCGCGCCACGTCCATGCCGGAATTGGCGCGCGAAAACGCCTCGTTGGCGCCGACCACGGCCGTGATCGCGTCCAGCCCGGCGCCGCGGAAGCGCTCGTAGCCCTTGAGGTTCATCACCAAGCCCACGAGCGGCAGTCCGCGGCGCCACGGCGCTGTGCGAATGGCCGCGCAGACTTCTTCGGCGTCAGCCAACTGCGGAACGGCGTCGGCGCGCACGAAGGACGTGACTTCCAGCGAAGCTGGGCGCGCCGCCGCCAGCAGGCCCAGCAACTCCACCTTCTGCGCCACGGTCAGGACCGCGCGCTCGTTCTGCAGGCCGTCGCGCGCCGCGACCTCGTGGATCAGGAGCGGCTCCACGCCCGGATTGTAGGAGGCCCTACTCCGCGTCCGGCTTGCGGCCCTGCGCTTCTTCCAGCAGGCGCTCCTGCTCCTTGCGGACCGAACGGGCGCGCATCTTCAGGTTCAGGCCCTCGACGGCCATCGAGAAGCCCATCGCGAAGTAGAGGTAGCCGCGCGGGATGTGGAACTCCCAGCCGTCGGCGATCAGCGCCACGCCGACCAGCAGCAGGAACGCCAGCGCCAGCATCTTCACGCTGGGATGGCGCTCGACGAAATCGCCGAGCGGCTTCGCCAGGAAGAACATCACGCCCACCGCGATCACGATGGCCAGCGCCATGACCGAAAGATCTTCCGCGAGGCCGACGGCCGAGATGACCGAGTCCAGCGAGAACACCAGGTCGAGCAGCATGATCTGGAAGATCGCCGAGCCGAAGGTCAGGGCCCGCTTCTTCATGGCGTCCGAACCGTGGCTGCCGCCCGCCGAATCCAGCATGAGGCTGATTTCGCTGGTCGCCTTGGCCAGCAAGAACAGGCCGCCGAGAATCAAGACCAGATCGCGCCCGCTGATGCCCATGTCCACCATCGGCAGCACGAAGAGATCGGCCGTCAGCTTGGCGAGATAGGCCAGCGATGCCAGCAGAGCCAGGCGCATGATCATTGCGCCGCCCAGGCCGAGTTTGCGCGCGCGGTCGCGCTGCGCCGCCGGCAGCCTGCCCACGACGATGGACAGGAAAATGATGTTGTCCACCCCGAGCACGATCTCGAGGGTGGTCAGCGTCAGCAGCGCAAGCCAGGCTTCCGGATTGCTCAGCCAGGAGAAGTCGAACATGGATTTGCGGCGAGAAGTGCGGCGAGTCGCTCCGCGTGATCGTCCAGCCGATGGCGGGCGCGCAGCCCGTCCCTCAGTTCGGAACGACGCGGACGGGGGAGCTCCGCCGCGAGGCGCAACATTCTAAGACCGACCTCCGCCGCCTGGTCCGGCTGATCGCGCTCGGCGGTTGCGCACCATTCCGGCGGCAGGAGTTCCGCCGCGCCGGCCTGGGCCGTCGTCAGTACCGGCACGCCCGCCGCCGCCGCTTCCAGGCAGACCAGCGAGAAACTGTCGTAGCGGGTCGGGTGCAGGAGCAGGTCGGCGCGCTCCAGGGCGGCGCGAAAACCTCCGTTCCAGCCGTGCGCGATCACTCCGGCGCCGGCCGGCGGCTTGCGCGTCCAGGTTTCGAGCAGCGCGCCCGGCACTTGGCGCCGCAACGCGGCGAACCAGGCCAGCGCCGGCTCCAGCCCGTGGCGCTCGGCGTCGCGGCCGCAGAAGAAGACGCGCAGCGGGCGCCGCCCGTCGAGCGCACCGGCGTCGGGCCCGGCCGCCTCCGGAAGGTCGCCGAGCAGCGGCAGCGGCAGCAGGCTCACGGGCAGGTCCGGGCGGAAGGATTGGAGCGCGCGCAGCACCATCGGCGAGGGCGCCACTGCAGCCGCGGCGCAGCGCACGCTTTGCTCTTCGAGCCGCAGCAAGGCGCGCCGCCGCGCCGAGATCGGCGCCGCCTCACGCGCCGCGCCGAAGCCGCCCATCGCGAACCACACCGCTCCCGGACAGCGCGAGGCGCGCAGATCGAGCACGGCGTCCGCGCCCAGCCGCGCCGCCGCGAGCACGCGCGCGCGCGCGTCGGCGGCATCGCGCCACGGTCGGGGCCAGGGCCAGCGCGCGGCAGCCGGCACGCCGAGAACGCCCGCGGGCGGTGCCGCGCCCGCCGCGCGCGCGATCAGCAGAATCTGATGTCCGCGCGCGACGAGCGCCGGCGCCACCGCGCGCAGCCATTCCTCGAGCCCGCCGCCCTCCGCATGCCACCGGTCCAGCAGGACGGCGATGCGCACAGGGCGACAGGCTACCCGAACTTCGGCTGGTGCGCGCCCAGCGCCACGGCCTTGCCGGCGATCGCGCGCGCCCAGCGCTTGGCTTCGGCGTCCAGGCGCGACTTGGACAGGTAGTTGAGCAGGAAGCGCAGGCGGTCGGCGCGCGTCACGCCCGCGGGCGCGCTGAGATGCAGCGCGGCCAGATCTTTGACCAGCCAGCGGCGGCGCGGCGGCTGCCCGCGCTCGACGCGCTGCAAGTCGATGAAGTAAGGCCGGCCCCACCGCGGATCGCGCGTCACTATCAGGTGGCAGCAGTAGAGATCTTTGTGATAGAAGCCGGTCGCGTGCAGGCGGCGGATCATGCCGCTGACGTCGCGCAGCACGGCGTCGCGCGAGCGGCGCGGGCCGGCATGGTGCGGATCGGGAAAACCGTCCGCCAGAAAACGGTCGAGCGGCAGGCCCGGCACTTCGCGCATCAGCAGGAAGGAGCGCGGCGGGCAGCCGAAGATCGAGATGTCTTCGCCGAAGGCCACGGGCTCGGGCACGTCGAAACCGGCCCGGCGCATGTCTTCCATCGCCTCCCACTCGCGGCGCGCCGGGCTGGTGGCGCCGCGGCCGAGGAAGGCGAAGCGCTGCCACGTCGGCACGGCGCTGTGCGCCTTCAGGTAGAGCGCGCCCGCCGGCGTTTCGATGCGGCGCGTCACGCGCGGACCGGCGGTGCGCGCCACCGTGCCCCCCGTGAAGCGCAGGGCGCCGTCGAGCGTGTCGAGGCCCAGTTGGGTCAGGAGCGCAACCTCTTCCGCCGCCGCCAGCACCCGCCCCCGGTCGAGGGCGACCGTAGCCCGGCCCTTGGCCTTGTATTGGCGCGGGTCCCGCCGCGCCGGCTCAGCGACTGGCATGAAGCCATCTTCATGCGGCGACCAGACCGAGGCAAGCATTCCTACCTCTATCGGCTCTTCCCGGCGGGCCTCTGGAGCCGATAAAATGCGTGGATCGCCCGTTTCTGCCGGCCTTCAACCGGGGAATCGGCGCGGTTTCCACCACCGCGCGGCCCAGCCTCGCCCAACCCCATGACGCAAGCCGTCAACGCGCCCGCCGTCTCCGCCGAGCGCAATCCTTTCGTCCAGATGCAGCGGCGCTTCGACAAGGCCGCCGACTTCCTGGAGCTCGATCCGGGCCTCCGCGAGATCCTCGTCACCCCCTATCAGGAGATGACGGTCTCGATTCCGGTCCAGATGGACAACGGCAGCCTGCGGGTGTTCAAGGGCTATCGCGTCCAACACTCGATCGCGCGCGGGCCGGCCAAGGGCGGCATCCGCTACGCGCCCGACGTGAACCTCGACGAGGTGCGCGCCCTGGCGGCCTGGATGACCTGGAAGTGCGCGGTCGTCA
>CAYVPL010000109.1:0-8664 GCA_964453755.1 uncultured Planctomycetales bacterium | reverse complement strand
GGCGCGCCCGCGGTGCAGAATTTGGCGCAGATTGGCCGGGCTGACTTCGAGGGCCGCCGCCGCCTCCGCGCCGTCGAGGCCTTGCAGGGCGGAGAGTTCGAGCGCTTCGCGCTGCTGCAGCGGCAGCCGCTCCATGCAGGCGCGCACCACCTGCAGGGTTTCGGCGGTTTCACTCCAGGGCTGGAAGTCGTGGCTCTTCCAGTGGCCGGCGGCGTCGAAACTGTCCCGCTCCGGATCGAGTTCGCCGACCGCCGCCTCGCGCCCGCGCTTGCGCAGCAGGTCGCCAATCTTGTGGCGCAGGATGCCGTAGCCCCAGGCGCGCAGGCTGACGCGGCCGTCGAACTTCGCGGCGCCTTGCAGGATGGCGATCAGCGTTTCCTGCAGCGCGTCCTCGGCGGCCGCGGCGTCGCGCAGCAGGCGCCAGGCGTAGCCGTGCATCTCACGGCCGAGCGCGCGCACCAGCTCCTCGGCGGCGGCCTCCTCGCCGGCGGCGATGCGGCGCGCCAGATCGAGGTCGGTGGCGTTCGCGACGGGCACGCCCCGATTCTAGCCCAGGCCGCGATCGGCGAGGAGCGCCTGGAGAGCGGCGCCCTGCGCCGAGTCGAGGCGCACGACGCCGCGCCAGCCCTCCTCGTCGAACTCGCCTTCGAGCGCGGCGCCGGGAAAGAGCGCGGCGATTTCGTCGCGCAGGCCGAGGCGCGCGAAGGGCAGGCGCAGCGGGACGGACTGCAGCACGACGATGCGCGCGCGGCCGGCGGCCTCGGCGGCGCGCGCCGCGGCTCCGCCGTAGGCGCGCACCAGTCCGCCGGTGCCGAGCAGCGTGCCGCCGAAGTAGCGCACGCACACGACGGCGGTCTGATCGAGTCCCGCGGCATCCAAGGCCTGCAACATGGGACGGCCCGCCGTGCCGCCGGGCTCGCCGTCGTCGTGAAAGCGATAGTCCGCGCCAAGCCGCCAAGCCCAGCAGTGATGGCGCGCCTTGGGATGCTCGGCGCGCAACGCCGCCAAGCGCGCCAGAAACTCTTCCTCATTCTGGACGGGGAAAACCCAGGCCAGAAAGCGCGAGCCGCGGTCTTCGACTGCGCCGTATCCCTCGCGCGCCGGGCCGAAGCGCTCGGCCATGCTCAGGCCGGCAAGTCCAGCAGCAGCGCGAGGCGCGCGCGCGCTTCCGGGCCGATCTTCTCCGGCGCAGTGAGCAGTCCGCCGCGCGCGATGCCGCGCCAGGGCGAGGGCCCGAGCGCCGCGAGCGGGCGCAGCGCGCGCTGCAGCAAATCGCGGACGTTGCGGGCGTTGCGCCCGGCGACCTCCAGGATCTTCGCCACGTCCACGTCGCCGTGGCGCGGGTGCCAGCAGTCGAAGTCGGTGACCATCGCGATGCAGCAGTAGCTCATGCCCGCCTCGCGCGCGAGTTTGGCTTCGGTGGCATTGGTCATGCCGACCAGCTTCGCGCCCCAGCCGCGGTGAATCTGACTTTCGGCCAGGGTCGAAAATTGCGGCCCTTCGATGCACACGTAGGCGCCCCCCGCGTGCACTTTCATCGGCAGGCCGGGCGCGGATTCGAGCACCACGCGAGCCATGTCGGGGCAGACGGGATGCGCGAGCGGCACGTGGACCACGGCGCCGCCGCCGAAGAAACTGGTCTCGCGGCGGAAGGTGCGGTCCACGAATTGGTCGGCGAGCACGAAATCGCCCGGCGCGTACTCTTCGCACAGCGAACCCACTGCGCTCACGGAGACCAGGCGGTGCACGCCCAGTGAGCGCATCGCCCAGACGTTCGCGCGATAGGGCACTTCGCTCGGCGTCAGGCGGTGGCCGCGGCCGTGGCGCGGCAAGAAGGCGGCGCGCACGCCCTCCCATTCGCCGACGACGACGCGGTCCGAAGGCTGGCCGAAAGGGGTTTCGATCTCGAGCTCGCGCGTCTCGCGCAGGCGGTCGAGATCGTAGACCCCGCTACCGCCCAGGACTCCGACGGAAATCGCTGCCATGGGCGGCACTGTAGGAGTGCCCCGAGTCGTCCGGCCACTCGAGTTCGTGGCGGGACACCCACAGGCGCGGGCGGCGTCCGCCGCGCTCGGTCGGCATGGCGAGGCGCTTGCACACCAGCGTGGCGTACTGGCCGCGGCCGAGCGTGAAGCGCAGGCGCATCTTGTGCTTGAGGCGGAACATCTCGTCCGGCTCGGCCGGCGCGGCGCGCAGGAATTCCGGATGGATCACGACCGGGCGCGCCTCGCCGTGCGGGCGGAAGCCCGAGCGGTCGAGCGCCAGGAAGGCCTCGATGGTGAAGCCTTCGGAGCGCAGCACCGACTCGTAGAGGCGGCGCGCTTCGACGCCCAATTCGACGCCGGCGCCGAGCAAGGGCAGATCGCAGGCCGAAATCGCGGCCAGCGCCTCGGGCGCGACGTTGCGCCACACCGGCATGGCGCCGGCGTCGCCGGGCAGCCAAGCCAGATCGCCGCCGGAAACCGCTTGCTGCACGCGCAACGCCACCGCGCGATTCCACAAGTGCGACTGATACGCGAAGAGGTGGATGGTCTTCTCGCGCGAGGCCACGCCGCGTTCCAGCGCGCCGGCGAAGTCCCCGCGATAGTGGCGCAGATGCTCGAAGGCCGCCGAGCCGCGCGCGCCGCGCGTGTAATTGGCGAGGCCGTCCCAGTCGCCCCAGCGTTTGGCGATGCCCTCCTTGTAGACCTCGATCCGTTCGCTGCCGTAGCGCGACGGCGCCGCCAGCAGCGAACGCAGCGCCGATTCCGCGTCCCCTGCCATCAGGTGGCGCACGATGAAGCCCTGGCCGTGGCGCAGGCAGCCGAAGCGCTGGTCGTCGAAGTAGTTCGGCAAGCCGAAACGCTTGACACCTTCGATGTTGACGCGAATGCGGCGCATGTCGTCGCCGATCAGGTCGCGGCAGAAGATCTCGAAGGCGTTGCCGACGCTGTCCTCCGAGGTGATCGCGCGCGGCGCGGGGCTGAGCCGGAAGATGGCCAGGCCTTCCGACTTGACGCGCGCCGGCCGTCCGCCCAGCACCGTCATGAACTGCCCGGTGATGCCGTCCTTGTCCTTGAGCCCGGCGTAGGCCACGGCGTCCCGGTCCACGCCGCATTCCTCGGCCAGGAGGTCGGCGGCCTCGAAGGTCGTCAAACCGCGCTTGGTGACGCGGTAGAGGCTGTAAGGGCCGTCGCCTTTGAGGGCGGATTCGTCACGCAGCAATTCGGTGACGCGGAAATCGTTCTGCAGGCGTTTGAGGCGCATCTTCCTGCGGACGCCCCATTATGAGTTTGGGCGGGCGGCCGCGAACCGGACATTCTACCCGAAATCACAGCCAGCGGTTGCTGCGCAGCAACTGCCAGATGCTGAAGCCGATCACTGCCATGACGCCGCCGATGATCAGCAGGCCCTGCGGATGATCGGCCATGGGAATGCCGCCCACGTTCATGCCGAGCATGCTGGCCAGGAAGGTCAGCGGCATGAAGATGCCGGCGATCACGGTGAAGAGATAGATGCGGCGATTGAGCTCTTCCGTGGCTTGCATCCCGACCTCCTCCATCAGCACGGCGGCGCGCTCGCGGGCGGCCTCCAATTCGTCCACCAATCGCGCGACGCGGTGCGAGGGCTCTCTTAACAGGGTGCGCTGGTGCGGCCCGAGGGCGGCGTGCGGCTCGCGATAGAGGCGCTCGAGCACGTCGCGCTGCGGCGTCAGAGCCTTGATCAGGTCGATGAGCTGGCGGCGCAACACGAAGAGGTCGGCGCGCTCGGGCGACTGCGCCGGATCGGCGACGGCCACTTCGAAGTCGTCGAGCCGGCCGCTGATCTCCTCGATGAACTCGTGCAGCGCGGAAGCCACTTCGCTGACGAGCTGGGCCAGGAGTTCGGCCGGCTCGCGCGGCAGTTGGCCGGCGCGCAACTGGCCTGCCACCGTCTCCGCCGCCACGACTTTGACGCGGCACAGCGTGACGATCTGGCGCGGACTGATGAGGATGCGCAACGATATCAGGTCCTCGCGCTCCTGTCCCTCGTTGAGGTTGGCGGCGCGCAGCACCACCAGCAGGTTCTCGCCGAAATGGCTCATGCGCGGCCGCGCGCGCGGCACGACTGCCGCCTTCAGGGCTTGAGAGTCCAAGCCCGCGTGCTCGCGCAGCCAGTTCAGCGTAGTCTCGCCCAGGCTGTCGAAGTGCAGCCAGCGGTACTGCTCGTCCGCCGCCGCGGGCGCCGCGGCCGCTTCACGATTCGGCAACTCGCGCGCGCCGGCCGGACCGACGGCGAAGCCGAATTGAAAGCCGTGGGCGCGCGCCGCCATCGGCCGTCAGACTAACGCCGCTTCTGGTCCGCGGCGCCCCAGCGGCGCAACTGGCGCAGGGTCTGCTCGAAGTCCTTGGGATAGGGCGCGACGATTTCGATCAACTCCCCCCCCTCCGGCAGCGCGGCCGAGAATCGCGGCAACTTCACCGACTGCGCGTGCAAGGACAGCCGATCGAGCAGCGGCTTTTCCGGCCGCCCGGGCTTCGGCCGGTAGCCGCGCTTGATTTGGGAAAGAAAGAGCGTCGGCCCGCCGCCGTAGCGCGTGTCCACCGCCAGCGGATGCCCGGCCTGCGCCATGTGGACGCGAATCTGGTGCGTGCGGCCGGTGCGGGGCCGCGCCTCCACCAGCGTGTGCGCGCGGAAGACTTCGAGCGGCCGGTAGGAGGTGAAAGCCTCCTTGCCGCTGCCGTCCACTTTCATCTGGCCGGCGCGCCGCTCGTCGGGCCCGATCGGCGCGTCCACCACGCCGGGCTCGTCGAGCATGCCGAGCACGATCGCGTGATACACCTTCTCCACCGTGTGCGCCGCGAAGAGCCCGCGATAGAAGCGCTCGGCGTCCAACGTCAGCGCGAACAGCAGCACGCCGCTGGTGCCGAGATCCAGCCGATGCAGTCCGCGCGGCCGCTTCTCCAGCGGGCCGCCTTCGGCGCGCTCCTGGGCCCAGGACGTGACCGCGCCTGACAAATGCACCGGGTGCTCGCCCCAGCGGCTGGGCTCGACCGGCAGTCCGGCTGGCTTCTGGATCGCCAGCAGATGCTCGTCCTCGTACAGCACCTCGAGATTCAGGGCCGGCACCGCGGCGCGCGCGTGCGCTGCCGGATCCTCGTCCAAGATCACGAGTTGGCCGGAGCGCAACACGTCGCCCGGCTGCGCGGCCTGCCCGTCCACCGTCACCACCCCGGCGCGGATCATCTCACGCAGCCGGCCCTTGGCCACGCGCGGGAAGTGCGCCGCCAGCATCTCGTCCAGCGGGCAGCCGGCCCACTCTCCCCCCACCGGAAGATGGTCCATCAGCGCGGGCCGGCGGCGGGAAGCAGCGGAATCGGCCGGCCGGCGGCGTCCAATTCGAGCGCGACCAGTTCCGGCAGCCCGCGCCAGGCGCCGTCGAAGTCGAGGCCGTAGCCGACGAGGAAACTGTCCTCCTCCAGCCGCAGGACGCAGTCGTCGGCGCGGATCGCGACTTCCCGGCGCACGGGCTTGTCCACGAACACGACGATCAGGACCTCCGCCGCGCCCAGGTCCTCCAGCAGGAGGCGGCGCGCGGCGCCCAGCGTCCGGCCGGTGTCCAGAATGTCGTCCAGGAGCAGAATCGTGCGTCCGCGCACGCTGTCGGCGCCGGGCAGCCAGTCGGCCCGCGCCTCGCGCGCCGGGCGCGTGCCCGAACCGTAGGTCTGGATGCGCAGAAAATCGAGAGTGAGATCGGGCGGCAGGCGGCGCAGCAGGTCGGCGGCGAAGACGAAGGCGCCGCCCAGGACCGGGATGGCCGTCACGGCTCGGCCGGCCAGCCGGGGACGCAGGCGGTCCGCCAGCGCGTCCATGCCTCGGGCGATGCCCGCGGCGTCGAGCAACGTTCGCCGGCGCCAGTCCCGCATCTGTCGAATCATTATAGGGAAAAGCGCCGTTGCACCGGCGAGGTGCATCCGGCACAGTATGCGCGAGGCTGGGTTCGCCCGGCCGCGCTCACCCCCCGAGCCATTCCGTGAACTCACAGCGACCGCTGCGCATCCTGATCGTCGAGGACGATCCGGACGAGACGAACCTGTTTCTCTACGGTCTGACGCGCGAAGGCTTCCACGTATCCGCAGTGGACAATGCGCGCGCCGGCATCGAGCGGATGAAACTCGAGCGTTTCGACGCGGTGGTGTCCGATCTGAATTTGCAGGGCGGAATGCGCGGCGACGAATTCCTACGCACGGTACGCCGCGTCCATCCGCACGTCGCCTTCGTCATGCTGACCGGCGAGAAGGACGTGCCGACCGCGGTGCAGGCCATGCAGGACGGCGCTGACGAGTACCTGCTGAAGCCCAGCGGCATCGCGGCGGTGGCCGACGCGGTGGTGGCGGCGCGGCGCAAGAGCGACCGCCGCTTCGAGCGCGAGCGGCGCGCGCGTCTCGCCGAGCACGGCGACTTCATGACCCAGTTCACTACGATTCGCACGCTGGTGAACACGCTGGAGACCAAGGACGTCTACACGCGCGACCACTCGAAGAAAGTGGCGCTCTGCACCATGATCATGGCCAAGGCCATGGGCATGGACCGGCCGCGCATGCGCGAGCTGCGCATCGGCGCGCTGCTGCACGACATCGGCAAGATCGGCGTGCCTTTGACGATCCTGCACAAGGAAGGATCGCTCAGCTCCGAAGAGTGGGAAGTGATCAAGAAGCACACGACCGACGGCGCCCACATCGTCGCGCCGCTGGCGAAATACCTGCCGGAGGTGCAGCGCATCGTGCGGCACGAGCACGAGCGCTGGGACGGCAAGGGCTATCCCGACGGCATCGGCGGCCTGGACATTCCGCTCGGCTCGCGCCTGATCATGATCGCGGACACCTACGACGCCGTCTGCTCGAATCGCTCCTACCGGAAAGCGCAGACGCCTGAAGTCGTGCTCGACATCGTGCGCGAGGGCGCCGGCACGCAATTCGACCCGCAGCTGGTGCCGGTCTTCGAAAGCACCTACCGGCTGTTCCCGAAGCCCTGCCTTTAGGCGCGCATGCGCGGCCTGCTCGCGGCCCTGCTGCTGACGGGGGCGACCGCCGGCGGCGGCGCTCCGCACCCGGGCGCCTTCTCGAATCTCACGATCAGTTTCGCGGCGGACGAAATCCAGCTCGAGCTGCGCATGCAGGAGCTGACGCTGCTCGAGGTGCCGCTCTGGTACCTGGACGTGAATTCGGACGGCCAGACTTCGACGCTGGAACTGGCGCAGGCGTGGCCGGAGATTGGCGCTTACCTGGCGCGCACGACCTGGATCAGCCTCGACGGCCGGCGCGCGGAGCTCGCGTGGACGATCCAGGGCTTCGAGGAGTTGGGAGAAGCGCTCGAGGGCGGCGGCAACAGCTTCAAACTGGTGACGGCGGCGGCCGTGCTGCCGCGTCCGGCGGGACTCGGCAAGATCGAGGTGCACAGCGACATCTTCATCGAAGAAGGCAATCCGGAGCACCGGCTCGCCGTCGTGATCAAAGGTTTGTGGGAGCAGCCGGCGCAGTACCTGCTCGGTTACGCGCATCGCGACTGGACGGTCGAAGTGCCGAACGCCTGGGCCGCGGTCGGTCAGTACACCGTTCTTGGATTCGAGCACGTGCTGGCCGGCTGGGATCACCTCGCCTTCCTCGCGGCGCTGCTCTTCGGCGTCGCCAGCCTGGGCGGCATGCTGGCGGCGATCACCGCCTTCACGCTCGCGCACTCGATCACGCTCGCCATTTCCGCGCTCGGCGTCTTCGCCCTGCCGCCGGGTCTCGTCGAGCCGGCCATCGCCTTGAGCGTGATGTGGGTGATCCTCGCGCATCTGCGCGCCGGAGCCGCGCGCGCGCGCGCCTGGATTCCGGCCTTCGCCTTCGGATTGCTGCACGGCTTCGGCTTCGCCGGGGTGTTGGGCGAAATCGGCCTGCCGCAGGAAGCGCGCCTCGGCGGGCTGCTCGGCTTCAACCTTGGCGTCGAGGCGGGCCAACTGGCCTTCGTGCTGCCGGTCGCCGCCTTGGCTCTGGCCGCGCGGCGCCTGCTGCCGGATTCCTGGCCGGCCTTGCGCCGGACCGGCGGTCTCGTCGTGCTGGCCTTCGCCGTGCACCTGGTCGGCAGCGGCGTCCGCTCCTACTGGCTCACGCAGGATCTGCCCGGCCCCGAGGTCTGGGCGGTCGCTGCCTGCGGCGCCGCGGCCGCCGCCTTGTCGGCCCCGCTGATCGCGCGGCTCATCCTGCCGGGCGGCACGCCGGAACATCGGCTGCGGCCGCTGGTGCTGCAAGCCGTGATGCTGGCCGCGTTCTACGCTGCGGGCGCCGGCTTGGCCAGCCTGCGCAGCTAGGGCTGCACGCCGAGGCGCGGCGCGGGGATACTGGGGCCATGGCGCGCACGCCCGCCCGCGTCCAACGCCTGGTCCGCATGCTTGGCGGCGAGGTGCAGTATCTGCAACTCGCCGAAGGGGAGGAGGCGCAGGGCGAGCGCAAGCTCGTGATGGTGATCGGGCGCGCCTCGGCGGAAGAAATCGAGCGCTGCCTGCTCGGCACGGAAGAGACGCGGCCGATGACGCACAAACTGCTGCACGACGTCGTCACCGCGCTGGGCGGCCGGGCCGTGGAGCTGGAAATTCACGCCTTGCGCGAGGGCACCTATTTCGCCGAACTGCGCCTCGAGCGCGACGGCGCGATCTGCGCGGTG
>CAYVPL010000108.1:0-8687 GCA_964453755.1 uncultured Planctomycetales bacterium | reverse complement strand
CTACACGGACGAGTCGAGCGTGCGCCTGCCCTTCTACGTGGACAAGACCAGCGACGTCAAAGTTGCGGATCTCAACGGCGACGGCTGGCTGGACTTGCTGTTCGCGCAGAGCCACGTCAGCTCCGATCCGCTGACCACCGGCGACCTGCTCTACAACCAGGGCCCCGCGCAGCCGGGCGTGTTTCTCGACGCGCCGCCCGCGCAGTGGCCGGAGACCGCGGATGCGGAGCTGCTGCTGCGTCTGTGGGTGGAGACCGGCGACGTGGACAACGACGGCGACCTCGACGCGGTGGTGATGCCGCACGAGTTCTTCCAGCCGTTGGGCACGGTCGGCGGCTATCCCGGACTGTTCGTGAACCAGGGCGGCGCGCAGGGCGGCGCGCTCGGAACCTTCCTCAAGGATCCGGACTTCTTCCAGCTGAACGGCGCGCCCTACGCGGACTTCATCTGCGGCGGCGGCGCCCTCTTCGACGGCGACGGCGACGGCGACCTGGAGTTCTACGTGTCCTCGCAGGGCGGCATCTTCGTGCCCACCAACACGCAAGACCGCCTGCTGCGGAACACGCTACGCTGATCGGGCTTGGAACTGCTCGCCGCGCTCACCGCCCGCCGTTCGATCCGGAAATTCGATCCGCAGCACCGCCTCAGCGAGGCGGAGCTGCGGCATCTGATCGGCCAGGCGCAGCTGGCGCCGACTTCCTTCAACATGCAGAACTGGCACTTCGTCGTCGTGACGGAGCCGGCGGTGAAGGAGAAGTTGTGGCTGGCCTCGTGGAAGCAGGCGCCGGTGAAGGATGCTTCCGCGGTGATCGTCATCGCCGGGGACTTCGGCGGGCATCGGCGCACGGACGTCTATCTGCGCCACGCGCCGCCGGAGACGGGCGCGCGCATGGCCAAGCTGATCTTGGGGCTCTACGACGGCAACGCGCAACTGCTGCGCGACGAAGCCTGCCGCAGCGCCGGCTTCGCCGGCATGGCGCTGATGCTGGCGGCGAAGGACATGGGCCTCGACACGTGTCCGATGATCGGCTTCGATCCGGCACAGGTCGCCGAGGCGCTGGGCCTCGACGCGGATCATCCGCCGCTGCTGATGCTGCCGGTCGGCAAGGCGCTGGCGCCGCCCTTCCCGCGCACCGGCTTTCTGGACTTCGCCGACTCGGTTTCGTTGGAGCGCTACGGCAACCGCCCGTGGCGCGGCGAGCCGCCGGGCTGAGTCGCGGTCACTTCACCGCGACGGCCGCCAGCAGCAGCGCCGCCGCCCGCTCGGCCAGCCGGCCGTCGCCGATGGAAGAAGCCTGTTGATTGACGAGAATCGCGACCGCCACGCGCTGATCGGGATAGGACAGGAAGTAGGCCTTGGCGCCAGTCTGCGCGCCGCCGTGGCTGAGACTGACGCGGCCGGCCTCGTCGCGGCCGACGCGGAATCCGCAGGAGTAGCCGACGGACTGGCCATCGGACGTCGTCTGCGCGGTGCGCAGGAATTCGAGCGCGCGCGGCTCCAGCAGCGGGCTCTTCGCCTCGAGCGCGCGCGCGAAGCGCACGAGATCGCGCGGGGTGGCAATGAAGCCGCCGCCCGGCCACTTGTAGGCGATGTCGTCGCGTGCCACCTCGATCTGTTTGCCGAACACCGTCTCGTACAGTGAGGCGACCGGTCCGAGGTCCGCCCCCGGATGCTCCGCGAGGGTGTCGGTCATGCCGAGCTTGACGAACATTTCACTTTGCAAGAAGGCGCGGAACTCCTGCTGCGCCGCCGCTTCCGCGCAGGCGCCGAGCAGGTTGAACCCGTAGGTGCTGTAGGTGTGCCGCGCGCCCGGCGCGTGGCGCAGCGGATGCGCGGCGAA
This sequence comes from uncultured Planctomycetales bacterium, assembly GCA_964453755.1. Lineage (GTDB taxonomy): Bacteria > Planctomycetota > UBA1135 > UBA1135 > UBA1135 > JAQBVK01. The sequence goes on along the minus strand of CAYVPL010000108.1, from coordinate 6,846 downwards.
GATGCGCAGGCCGTCGCCCACTTTGTGATACGTGCCCGGCTCGATGCGGTCGCCGGGCCCGTAGTGGGGGACTCCCGACAGATGAGCCGCCAGCAGGCGCGGCGTGATCGCGCCTTCCTCCTTCACCGGAAAACCCGGCAGGTACTTCTGCACCGGCGCGTCCAGATCCAGCGCGCCGCGCTGCCACAGGAGCGCGACCGCGACGCCGGTCAAGCACTTCGACACGCTGCCGAGGCGGAAGCGCGTGTCGGGCGTGGCCGCGCGCGCGTCGTCCACGTCGGCGAAGCCCCAGGCCCAGGCGCGCTCCTCGTCGCCGACGCGCAGCGCGAAGCCCAGCGCGGGCGCGGTCGGCAGACCCTCGGCGCGCACGAGCTCGGCGACCTGCTCGAAGAGGGCCTCGCGATCGGGAGCAGATTGCGCCGGCAGGAGGAGCAGCAGGAGGGAAAGTGCCACGCACCCAGTCTAGAACCGTTATCCTTTGACCTTCCTTCATGAAACAGACTTCCCTTCGCGGGGGCCGTGCGCTTCCCGCCTTGATTCCTGCCCTGCTCGTTCTTTCCTTCGCCTGCAGCCACGAGGCCGCCCACGACGCCCTGATGGGCAACTCCGGCGACGCGCCGGCCATGTCCAAGGAACCGCTGAAGTTCACGGCGATTCCTGACAAGAACACCACCGAACTGGCGGCCAAGTACAAGGTGGTCGGCGATTACTTGAGCAAGGAGCTCGGCGTGGCCGTCGAGTACGTGCCGACCGCCGATTACGGCGCCTCAGTGGAGCTGTTCAAGACCGGCGACGTGCAGCTGGCTTGGTTCGGCGGACTCACCAGCGTGCAAGCCGTGGCCAAGGTGCCGGGCGCGCGCATCATCGCCACCGGCAAGGTGGATCCGCACTTCAAGAGCTACTTCATTGCGCACAAGGACGCGGGCCTGACGCCGAGCGACGCCTTCCCGATGGGGCTGAAGGGCAAGAGCTTCACTTTCGGTCCGTCCAACTCCACCAGCGGTCGCCTGATGCCCGAGCACTTCATCCGGCTCAACACGAAGATGAGCCCGGAGGAATTCTTCGGCAAGCAGAACCAGTATTCGAGTGGCCACGACCAGACCGCCAAGCTGGTGGAGGCCGGAACCTTCCAAGCTGGCGCGTTGAACTACGTCACCTACGACTCGATGGTCAAGGACGGCAAGCTCGATCCCGCCGTGTGCGTGAAGATCTGGACCACTCCGGAGTACGCGGACTACAACTTCACCGCGCACCCGATCCTGGACGAGCGCTACGGCCAGGGCTTCACCGAGAAGCTGCAGAAGGCCATCGTCGGCATCACCGATCCGGCCGTGCTCGGCGCCATGCAGCGCAAGGACGGCATGATCACGGCCAAGAACGAAGACTTCCAGACCACGCACGACGTGGCGGTCCAGCTCGATCTCCTCAAGTAGGCCCGGCGGCCGCGGACCCGTCGTGACTGCGGCCGCATTCGATCTGCGCGGCGTCGAGGTGACGCTCGGCGAGAATTTGGTTCTCGCCGGCGTGAACCTCGCCGTCGCGCCCGGCGAGCGCGTGGCCCTGGTCGGCCCCAGCGGCGCAGGCAAGACCACGCTGCTGCGCGTCCTCAACGGGGTGACGCAGCCGACCGGCGGGCAGTTTCTCTTCGACGGCGTGGATCTCTCGCAACTGCCGGCATCCGATCTGCGCGCCTGGCGCGCGCGCGTCGGCCTGGTGCCGCAGGATCACGCGCTGGTGCCGAATCTGCGCGTGATCCAGAACGTGGTGGCAGGCAAATTGGGGCGGCGCGGCTTCTGGAGCTCGCTGCGCTCGCTGTTGCGGCCCGGCGACCTGGACTTGGAGCAGGCCTACGCGCTGCTGGACCGCGTCGGCATCGGCGAGAAGCTCTACGAGCGCACCGACACCCTGTCCGGCGGCCAGCAGCAGCGCGTCGCCATCGCGCGCGCGCTGTTCCAGGAGCCGGAGGCGCTGCTGGCCGACGAGCCGGTGGCCAGCGTGGATCCGGTGCGCGCGCGCGACCTGATCCTGCTGCTCACCGAACTTGCCGCCGAGCGCGGTTTGACTTTGATCTGCTGCCTGCACGACCTCGTGCTGGCGCGCGAACTCTTCCCGCGTGTCGTCGGCCTGCGCGCCGGGCGCGTGGCCTTCGATTCGGCGCCGGCCGCCCTCGCCGAGTCCGACTTCCGCGCGCTCTACAAGATGGAGGCGGAGGCGCCCGGTGGCTGAGTCCCGCGCGCGGCGTTCGCCGCCGCCCGCGCTGCTGGGCCGGCGCGGCTGGATCCTGTTCGCCATCTTCGGCGCGGGCGCGCTGGCCTTCGCCGCGCTGGATCTGTCCGTCGCCCAGTTGCTGCCGCGCGCCGGCGGTCTGACGATCGCCCGTGACTTCTTCGCCGCGGCCTTCGCGCCGGCGCTGACCTATCAGGCCGCGGAGCTGCCGGAGGGCATCGGACCCTTTCTGCTCAAGGTTCTCGACGCCCTGCGCATCACCGTGGTGTTCGCGGCGGCGGCGATGACGCTGGCGCTGCTGATCGGCCTGCCGCTCGGCTGCCTCGCCTCCGAGTCCTGGTGGCAGGGGCGCGGGCGCGCCGGCGGCGCGGTGCGCTGGACCGTGCGCGGCTTCGTGATTTTCCTGCGCTCGGTGCACGAACTGTTCTGGGCGGTGCTCTTCCTAGCCGCGTTCGGGCTCTCGCCCGCGACTGGCGTGCTCGCGATCGCGATTCCCTACGGCGGCACGCTGGCGAAGGTGTTCTCCGAAATGCTGGACGAGGCGCCGCGCCGCGCCGCGGACGCGCTGGAGGGCCTGGGCGCCAGCCCGTCGCAGCGCTTCCTCTTCGGGCTGTTGCCCTCCGCCGCGCCGGATCTGGCGGCCTACGCCTTCTACCGCTTCGAGTGCAGCGTGCGCGCCGCCGCGGTGCTGGGATTCTTCGGCATTCCCACGCTCGGCTACCACCTCAAACTCTCCTTCGAGAATCTGCACTACGGCGAAGTGTGGACCTATCTCTACGCGATGATCGCGCTGGTGCTGCTGCTGGAGGCCTGGTCCTCGCGCCTGCGCCGGAGGTTCGTGGCGTGAGCGCGGCCGCCGCCCGCATCGCCGCGTTGCGCCGCGCACGCCCGCGCGACCTGTTCCTGCGCGCCAGCCTGCTGGCGTTCGCCGCGCTGGCGGTCTATTCGTGGTCGGCAGGCGACTTCTCCCTCGCCGATCTGTTCAGCGAGCGCCGGCTTGACAATCTGCGCAGCTTCGTGGCGCAGGAGGTGGTCCCGCAGCCGCTGCGCGACGGCGATCCGGCCACGACGCTGGGCCCCTGGATCCGCGAGCAGTGGACCGATGAGCCTGGCGACCGCATCGCCGCCGGCCGCGGCGCCGCGGCGACGCTCGGCATCTCGGTGCTGGCCATCGTGCTGTCGTGGCTGGCGATGCTGATCTTCGCGCCGTTCGGCGCGCGCAGCCTGATGATCTGCGATCCCTACGTGCCCAACACGCGGCACAGCCGCTGGTGCCACGTCGGCTGGACGCTGATTGCCGGCATCACGCGCCTGGGCGCGGTGCTGCTGCGCGCCGTTCCCGAGTACGTGTGGGCTTTCCTGCTGCTGGCCATGCTCGGGCCGAACGCTTGGCCGCCGGTGCTGGCCCTGGCGATTCACAACAGCGGCATTCTCACGCGCCTCGGCGCCGACACCATCGAGAACCTGCCGCCGGGGCCGCTGCGCGCTCTGCGCAGCCTCGGCGCCAACCGTCGCCAACTGGCGGCGGCTGCCGTGTTCCCGGCCGCGCTGCCGCGCTTCCTGCTGTACTTCTTCTACCGCTTCGAAACGTGCGTGCGCGAGGCCACTGTGCTCGGCATGCTCGGCGTCGTCTCACTCGGCTACTACGTCATGGAGGCCCGCAGCGCGTTCCGCTACGACGAACTCCTCTTCCTCGTCCTGACCGGCGCCGCCCTCGTCCTCGCCGCCGACGTCGTCAGCGGCCTCGTGCGCAAACGCCTGCGGTAATACGGAGTCGCACACCGTCGTCCTGTTTTCTGAACCGGGTGTCGCACACTTTCGGTCGGAGTTTTAGGCGATCGGTGTGCGACTCCGTATTTCAGCGGGCGAACTCAGCCGGTAGGCCGGCGGATTCGAAGCGCTGGTCGCGGTCGGCGACGAAGCGGCGGATGCCTTCGAGCAGGTGGTCCGGGTCGAGGTGGGCTTCGGCGATGATTTCGTCCACGGAGCCGCCGGTGCGCCAGCGGTCGTCGAAGTCGGAGGACATCGCGTACTGCAGCGAGGTCTGGTGCGCCGCCCACAGCCACATCGCCATGCGGCCGCCGTTGGTGATGATGGTGCTGTTGAACCAGTCTTCCTTCGTCACCAGTTTGTCGCGCCAGGCCTTGGGCTGGAGCATGAACAGCTCGTGGCTGATCGCGGCCACCAGCTTCAAGTTCATGCCGGGGGCCTCGAAGGCGCCCTTCTCCAGCAATTTGATGACGCTGGCGGTGGACGAGGTTCCGCGCACGAAGATGCAGCCGTCCTTCGGCCGCGCCGGATCGTAATCGCGGATCAGGTAGGCGCCCTTCGCCGCCTCCATGTGCGAGGCCATCTTCAATTTGGCGCGGTCCGGAATGTTGACGTTCGGCCGCGTCAGGTGCAGCGCCACGATCGGCGCGCCCTTGGCCGCCAGCGCGGCCAGCAGCGCCGGGCCGACTTCGTTCGGCTCCCACGGATGCAGATCCATGACCTGACCGCGCGGGAACAACTGCGTCACCATCGGCGAGAAGATGCCGAAGTGGGTGCGCGAATCCTCCGCCGTCTCCGGGCCGCTGTGGCCGGCCACCCAGATCACCTTGCCGTGCTTGAAGGGGGAGTCCTGCACCAGCTGCGAGTAGAGGCGCATCGGCCCGTACTTGAGGTAGGAGAACGATCCGTAGGTCGAACAGGCGCCCCAGAAGCCCTGGAACTTCTTCTCCGGATCATTTGACAAATTCGTGCTGGCCAGGCCGCACATGAGGCCGGCGTTGCCGAATTCCGTGATGCAGGTCGGCAGCAGCGCGCCGCCCGGGTTGTTGACGCGGTCGTACCAGCCGTAGCCTTCGCTGCCGCCGAACTCCTCGGCGAAGCCGAGAATGTTGGTGGATTCGGCCAAGTCCGCGCTGCAGGCGATCACCACCGGCCGGCCGTACTTCTTGCGGCCCACCGAATTGAGATAGGCGCCGACCAGCGCGAAGCCTTTGCGGTTCGGCTGGCTGTCGCCCGGCTTGAAGAACAATTTCTCGGGCAGGCGCGCGGGATCGGTCAGCTCCGGATCCTGCGTCGGGTCGGCGTCGTTGAGGCGCAGAGCCGGCAGCGTGGTCGGCACCGAATCGCCTACGGCCACCAAACGGTCGGCCAGCCACTGGCAGAAGTCCTGATCGTCGAGCAGCGACAGCACCACCTGGATGTTGGCGGCAGTTTGGGCCTCGAAATCCTTGGACGAGTCCGGCTTCGGCCCGCCCATGCCCTGGAATTCCACTCCGTGGCGCTGCGCGAACTCGCGCTTGGTCTGCCAGAACAAGTCCGAGTTCGGCTTGTGCGCCGCGCCGTGCGACTTGTAGCCGGTCACGCCGTAGCCGCGGCCCTTGGTGGTCTGGAACCAGCTGCACTTCGGCTGATCGCCGGTGGCGAACACGTTCTCGAGCAGGGTCTTGAGAATGGCCTCGTATTCGTGGCCGTCCGGCGTGCCGCGCGTGCGCCAGCCGTAGGTGTCAAACCAGCCCTGTGGATCGCCGTAGACCATCGTCGAATAGGCGCGCGGATCGATGCCGTTGTCGTTCCAATCCACCAGATAGTTCAGGTTGCCCAGGCCCAGGCCCCAGGCCGTGTGTTTGGCCTCGTGATGGCAGCCGGCAGTGAGTCCGCCTTCGCCCTCGACGGCGAAGACTTTGACTTCGTCGGCGACGCCCGCCGCCTTCATCGCCATCGCCATGCCGACCGACGGCGGGCCGCCGTGGCCGCTCGGGCCGGTGTTGGCGCGGAAGATGAGAGTCTTGCCTTCGGCCTCCGCGTGGCCCGGCAGCCCCTGGTTGCGGCGCAGGCGCAGCAGATCCTTCCACACCAGCTGGCGCTCCGCGGCGTGCGGCACCAGGTACTTCGGGTCCCCGGTGCGCGCGTGCATGCGCAGCAGGGCCTCGTTGTAGATCGCGAGCATCGCGTAGACCACCGGCGTGCAGTGGCCGGCGATCAGCACGAAGCGATCCTGCAAGCCCTTCTCCGGATGCCGGATGTCCCAGCGCATGATGCCGGACAAAGTCAAAGACACCAGCAGCGGCTGCTTGCTGCGCGAGCCGCCCGGATGGCCGCTCTGCCGATGATTCAACATCAGGTCGATCAGCTGATCCACCATGTCGCCGACCTTCTCGTAGCGATGGAGGTCGGGAGCGAGGGAGGCGAAACTCGGGGCGGTGCGGGCCATGGGCCCGCATAGTCTAAGGCGCCCCGCGGGAAAGGTCAGGAGCGGACGCGGCCGGCGGCAGGCGCCTCGGAGGCGATCGGCGGCACGCCCACGCCGTGGCGCTCGAAGCCGAACTGGCGGATCAATTCATCCCCATAGATGTTGCGGCCGTCGAAGATCAGGCGGCGCTTCATGGCCCGGCCCATCCGCTCGAAGTCCGGCCGGCGGTATTCGTTCCACTCGGTGCAGAGAATCATGGCCTCGGCGCCGTTCAGGGCCTGATACGGATCCTCCACGAATTCGACGGCGTCGCCGAGGATGCCGCGCGCGTTCTCGACGGCCTCCGGGTCGTGCGCGGCCACGGCGGCGCCGCGCTGCAGCAGGCCGCGGCACAGTTCCATGGCTGGCGCCTCGCGCATGTCGTCGGTGCGCGGCTTGAA
>CAYVPL010000107.1:0-8773 GCA_964453755.1 uncultured Planctomycetales bacterium | reverse complement strand
GGTGCACGGACAAGCAGGTTTGACTTTCGCCTCCGCCCTGCGCTCTTTTTTGCGCCAGGATCCGGACGTGATCATGGTGGGCGAGGTGCGCGACACTGAGACGGCGCAGATTTGCATGCGCGCCGCCTTGACCGGCCACTTGGTGCTGTCCACTCTGCACACCAACAATTCCCTCCAGGTGATCTACCGCCTGGTGGACATGGGCATCGAGCCCTTCCTGCTGGGCCCTGCGCTCCGTCTGCTCGAAGCGCAGCGCCTGGTGCGCCGCCTGTGCACTCACTGCCGCCGCGAACAGTCCTTGCCCGCCGACACCGCGCGCCGACACGGCTTGCCGCCGGGCGCCACGGTCTGGCGCAGCGGCGAGAATGCGAGTTGCGGCGCATGCAAGGGCCGCGGCATCAAGGGCCGCGTCGGCCTCTACGAAGTCATCCGCGTGACGGAGGATCTGCAGGATCTGATCGCCGCGCGCACGCCGCTCGAAGCAATGCGGGAACACTTGACCGGCCAAGGCGTGCAGTTCCTTGCCGACGACGCGCGCGCCAAACTCCTGGCCGGCGCCACCAGCTTCGCGGAGGTCGCGGATTACATCCGCCTGGACTGACATGAGCACCGCCGCCGCCTCGGGGATGTTCAAGCCGCGCGTGGCCATCGCGCGGCATCGCGGCGCCAAGCTGCAGGACGTGCTGTCCTTCTTCCGGCAGCTCAACACGCTATTCCGCGCCGGCACGCCGCTCTATCAAGGACTGTTGATCGCCTCGGAGCAGACCGAGAGCGCGGAGATGTCGAAGACCATCGTGGCTCTCGCCGAGCAGGTGGCGTCGGGCCATCCTCTGTCCGAGGCGATGCGCAAGCATCCGCGCGTCTTCCGCAGCGAGTGGTGCGAGGTGGTGCGCTGCGGCGAAATTTCCGGCCAACTGGACCTGGTGCTGACCCGCCTCTGCCAGCAAGTGGAGGAAGTTCAGGCCTTCCGCGCCAAGATCGCCGGCGCGCTCTTCTATCCCGTGACGATCCTCTTCGTCTCGCTCGGCGCGGTCGTGGTGATGATGACTTTGGTGGTGCCGACCTTCAAGCAGATGTTTGCCGAGTTCGGCAAGGAGCTGCCCGGCCCGACTCAGTCGCTGGTCGCCGTGTCCGACGATCTGCGAGCGCACGGCCTCTTCTACCTGCTGGCGCTGGCCGGCGGCATCCTGGCCTTCCGCGCCTGGCTGAGCACCGACTCCGGGCGGCGGCAATGGACGCGCATGTTGATGTCCCTGCCCGTGATCGGCGACCTTATGGTGCAGAACGCCATGCAGCGCTTTGCGCTCAATTTGTCGAACCTGCTGTCGGCCGGCGTGTCCATCCTGGAATCGCTGGACATCATGAAGGGCATCTACCGCGCCAATCCGGTCTACCGCGAAGCGATGGAGCAGATGTCCCAGACGATCGCGCGCGGCGGCACCCTCACGCAGGCTGCGCGCGGAACCGGCGTCTTCACGGGCTTCATGCTCAACATGACGCGCATCGGCGAGGAATCCGGAACCCTGACCGAAGTGCATGCCGAAGTCGCCAAGTTTTATCGCGGCAAGGTCGAGACCACGGTGCAACGCCTCGCTTCACAAGTGGAGACCGGCCTGATCATTCTCATGTCCATGATCGTCGCCGCGGTGCTGATCGCCCTCTACCTGCCGATGTTCGAACTCTCCTCCGGAGCCTGAACCCGCCATGAACCTGATTGCCGCTCTCCTCCTCTGCTGCGCGCCCGCGCAGGAGCCGGCCGACCAGCCCGGCTTCGTCGCCGCGCCCGACGGCCAGCTCGAATTCCACGCCCGCGACATGGACGTGCGCGACGCCTTCCGGCAGCTGCGCCAGCTCTCGCGGCGCAACATCGTGGTGGCGCAGACGGTGGACGCCACCTTCAGTGGCGACCTCTACGGCATGACGGCGGACCAGGCCATCGAGATGATCTGCGCCGGCGCCGCGCTGCGCATGGAAGACCGTGGCTCGTACGTTTTCGTCGAATCGGCGGAATACGAGACGCGCATCTGGCAGTTGGAATACGCGCGCGCCGCCGATCTGGCTCTGATGATCCAGCCGCTGCTCAACGCGGAGGGCCGCGTGGCGGCTTCGAGCGCCTCGCAGCAGGGCCTGACGCCCAGTCCCGAGGCGGCGGGCGGGGACGACTATGCCAACGTCGAGATCTTGATCGTGCGCGACTTGCCGGAGAACCTGGAGCGAATCGAGCGCCTGGTGCATTCGTTGGACGTCGAGCCGCGGCAGGTCTTGCTGGAAGCGGTGATCCTGTCCGCCGAACTGATGGACGACCTGCAGATGGGCATCTCCTTCGACAAGCTGTCCGGCATCACTTATCAAGGCATCACCGCGGGCTCCGACGGCGGCTTCGACTTGTTCAACGACCCCATCACCAGCGCCGAGCTGCAGGACGGCATCGCGCGCGGCATGACGGATTTCGCCGGGGACGTGGCGGCGGGCGGGCTCTCGATCGGCTGGATTGACGGCGACGCGGCCATGTTCGTGCGCGCGCTGCAGCAGGTGACCGACACGCGCATTCTGGCCAACACGAAGATCGTGGCCCTCAACAAGCAGCGCGGCGAACTGCTGCTCGGCCGCCGCGACGGCTATCTCACGACGACCGTCACCCAGACCAGCACCGTGCAGACCATCGAGTTCCTCGAGACCGGAACGCAGCTGCTGTTCCGGCCCTTCATCGGCGCCGACGGCATGATCCGCCTGGAACTCCACCCGGAGGATTCTGACGGCGGCATCAACGACCGCGGCCTGCCCTTCGAGGAGACCGCTGAGCTCACCACCAACATTCTCGTGCGCGACGGGCAGACCGTCGTCATCGGCGGCCTGTTCCGCGAGCGCACGGAGACCACCGAGCGCAAGATTCCGTTCCTCGGCGATCTGCCTCTCGCCGGCGTCCTGTTCCGCAGCACCGTGGACGTGAGCCTGCGCGAAGAACTCGTGATCCTGCTGACGCCGCACATCCTCGACCCGCGCGCCGCCGGCAGCACGCCGGAGACCGACGCGCGCGGTCCGCTGCAAGGCTTCGACGAAACCCTCGAAGAATTGCTGCGCGAAGCGAACGTGCATCTGTCCACCGCGACCACGACCCCCGGCCCCCAGTAACGCCATGAAACTACGGCACTTCCTGCCCGCGCTGGCGCTTCTTGCCAGTTGCTCCTCCATGCCCGACCGGCCCGAGCAGAAGGAGGACGGAGCCTATGCGCAGGCGCGCAATCAGGCCTGCCTCTTGGAGGCGCAACGCTGCCTGAAATTCGGCAAAATTGCCGAAGCCAAGGCGGCCTTCCAGCACTGGCGCGGCCCGATTGAGGATCCCGTGGCCCATCTGACTCTGGCTCGGATCCACCTCTCCCTGGGTGATCGCGCCAGCGCCCTGGCCTCCCTGGAGGCGGCATCCGCCCTGGCGCCTGAGTCCGCTCCGCTGCAGGAACTCCTGGCCCGTCTTGAGGCGCCTCTCAACCCCGGAGCCGGGGCTGCCGACAAGGAGGTTGCCGTCCAGCCGGCCTCGGCGCCCAAGGGATTCGTGACTCTCGAGTAGCCGGCCCCCCCCCCTCAACCATGCTCGCCTGCCGCGCACGCTGCCGCGCCGGTTTCACTCTCGTTGAAACGATGGTGGTCGTGGCCATCGCCTCAATCCTGATGACGATGGCCGTACCGCAGATCGGCCAGAACGCCGAGACGGTGCGCGTGGACAAGGCCGGAGCCGAACTGCGCAGCCTCTGGCGCGCGCAGCGCCGGCACAAGCTCGAGCGCGGTAGTTTTGCCGCCTCGCTGCAAGAGTTGGAGAACGGCGGCTACGTGGACGGGCATTACGCGGCGGCCGCGGATCCCTTCGTCTACCGCATTCTGCTCGGCACGCAGTCAGAACTGCTGCTGCAAGCGACGCGCGCCGACGGCAACCGCTGGTTCGGCAGCCTGACTTTGGACGAGCAGGGCGAGTTGGCGGGCAAACTTCAATCCAAGGATGGCGAAGTCATCGTCCCCTAAGCGCGGATTCACGCTCGTGGAAGTGATCGTCGCCATCACCGTGGTGAACGTGATGGTGGCGCTATTTGCCCGCATGTTCGTGGCGCACAACCGGCTGGTGACTTCGCTCGAGGAATGGTGCGCAGACGATCCGGTTTACTACGTCCAGCCCGCTGCGGATCCCGTGGCGCGCACGGTGGCGGTGCCGGCCGCGCTGCCGCTGGTTGCGCCGGTTCTCGAAGATGTGCTCGGCGAGGTATGGTCCCATGAGGTCGAGGTCGTGGCCTTGGATCGTGACCTCAAGCAGTTGGTCTCGCGCGCCTACGTCAACGTCAGTCCGGCAGCCGCCTCGGACGATGATGATGATGGCGACGAAGATGAAGACGATGACGATGACGATGACGACGAGAAGGACAAGGACAAGGGCAAAGGAAAAGGCAAGAAGGAGGACGACTGATGTCCCGGCAAGCCCGATCCGCCCGCGCCGGCCACACTCTCGTCGAGTTGGTCGTGGTCGTCACCCTGCTTTCCATCGGCGGAATGCTTGCCGTGCGCGGCACGATTCCGTTCTACGGCGCGCTGGACGCCATGAAGAGCCGCGCCGACAGCGCGCAGGAGCTCCTGCTCGCCCGCGAATTCCTGCGCGCCGACTTGAGCGCGGCCGTGAGCGCAGCGCCGACGAAGTCCGGCTCTTTGCGCATCGTGCGCGAAGGCGCCGCCGCCCGCCGGCTGGGTTTGGCGGTTGGAGCCGCCGATCCCGGCGTGACCTACTGGCTGGCAAACGGCCAACTGCTGCGCGCCGACGCGCTGCTGGGCGAGAGCCTCGTGATCGCCGATGGCATGGCAGGCTTCACCGTGACGCAGCCGGCGGCTGGCGAAACGCGCATTCAGGTGCAGGGCGGCCGCGGCAAGGACGTTCACTCCGTCACTCTCGTGCACGTTCAGTCGTGAGAACGATGCCGCCCCGCTGCTCCGGACGCTCGCGCCAGCAAGGCAACGCCATGCTGCTCGTGCTGCTCTTGACGAGCACCGCGCTCGGCCTCACGACCGTCGCCTATCGCGCCACCGACGACGCGATTCGCGTCGAAGACTATCAGCGCAAGCGCGATTTTCGCGACGAAGTCATTACCAGCGGCCTGGCCAGCGGCGTGCAGCTGCTGCGCACCGGCCCGCCGCCCGCCGATCCCTTCCGCTACGTCCTGCCGAACCTGATCAGCGGGGGCGGCGTGTTCTTCACTCTGGTCGAGATCGAGCGCAATCCCCTTGCGCAGGCGGGTTCTGGAGAGGCCTACGTGGTGACGGCGCGTCAAGGAACGCTCGCTGACTCGTTGAAGTACGGCCTGCCGCCGCTGGATTTCGGAGGAGGCGGGGGCGATGACCAGAAAGAAGGGAAGGACAAGAAGGACAAGAAGAACAAGAAGGGAAAAGACAACAACGGCGTCGGCTGGGGGGTGGGCGGCATTCCTCCCGGCTCAGACAGGGGCAACAAAGGCGGCAAGGACTGAGATCGGACAATCCAACATGAGCAAACGAAGCACCCCCAAAGAGCAGTGGACGCCCTACGCGGACCTCACGTCGAACGGGCACAAGCGCAAGACCGGCGAGCGCCGCAAGCGCCCGACCTCGCTCTTCTCGCGCTACCTGTTCACCGGCCGCCGGCGTGCCATGCGTCGCGTGGAGGAGGAGGGCGACGGCTTCTACGTGGATCGCTTCAGCGCTGCCGACTGGATTCCGCCCGCCGCGCTGATGCTCGTTTCCATCGCGGACCTCGTGCTCACGGCCGCCTGGCTCAATGCCGGCGGCTCCGAAGCCAACCCGCTGATGGCGTGGCTGGCGGGCCGGAGCGGCTTGTGGTTCGCGCTGGTGAAAATCAGCGTCACGCTGTTCGCCGCGGGTTTCTTTCTGCTGCACTCCCGCTTCCATCGCGCGCGCCTGGCCATCGGCAGCCTCATTTTTCTCTACGCCTGCCTGCTGGCCTATCACGGCTACAACTACGGCCTCGCCGGCGTGGATCCCGCCACGGCCGTGGCCCAACTGGGGCGCTGAGCCGGCCGGCGGCGGCCCTTCACCGGAACTCCATTCGCCCGCATAGGATGGAGGGGCGCCCCCCCGCGTCGGGGCAGCCTGCTTGCCCGGCTCCGCCTTCGAGATCTTCGCAGCGACTCCCGCGCCGCGCCTCCGCCACGGCCCGGTGCCGGATTTCGAGCGCCGCTCGGGCCGCTACCGCGTGCACTTCGCGCGCGACGCCGCCGATCTGCAGCGCGCCTGCCGCCTGCGCTTCGAGGTCTTCAACCTCGAGCTGAAGGAGGGCCTCGACGAATCCTGGGCCACCGGCCTCGACCGCGACCAGTTCGACGCGCAGTGCCAGCACCTGCTGGTGTGGGACGATGAAGCCGGCCAGGTGATCGGCACCTACCGCCTGCAGACCGCCGAGGCCGCGCGCGCCGGCGCCGGTTTCTACTCGGCCGGCGAGTTTCAGCTCGACATGCTGCCGGAGGACGTGGTGAGCGAGTCGGTCGAACTCGGCCGCGCGTGCATCGCGCGCGAGCACCGCAACCGCAGCGTGCTCTATCTGCTGTGGCGCGGCCTCGCCGCCTACGTGCTCTGGCACCGCAAGCGCTGGTTCTTCGGCTGCAACTCTCTGACTTCGCAGTCCGCCGACTTCGGCCTGCGCAGCTGGGACTGGTTGCGCGAGAATGGCTTCGCGCACGCGCGCCTGCGGGTGGATCCGCAGCCCTCCTGGGCTTGCAACCGCGCCTCGCTCACGGGCGGACCCGATCCGGAAGCCGGCCGCGCGGTGGAGATTCCCGCGCTCTTCGCCATCTACCTGCGCTACGGCAGCCGCGTGTGCGGCCCGCCGGCGCTGGACCGTTTCTTCAAGACCGTGGATTTTTTCACCATTCTGGACCTGGCCGAGCTCGACGAGAAGAGCTTCAACAATTTCGCGCAGGACCGCGGCTGATGGCCGGACGGACCGTTCCGGCGCTGCGCGCCGCCCTGCGCCTCGTCGCCGTCGCCCTGTCCATCCTGCTGCTGGCGGTGACTTGGCTGCTGCGCCTGCCGGCGCGCCTGATTTCGGCCCGCGCCGCCGCCCGCCTGCGCGCGCGCCAGATGCGCGCCTGGGCCCGCATCGTGCTGGCGATTCTCGGCGTGCGCGTCGCGCGCGAGGGCCGGCCTCCGGCGCCGCCGTTCCTGCTGGTCTCCAACCACCTCTCTTATCTCGACGTGCTCGTCTACTGGAGCCAGGTCGAGTGCAGCTTTCTGTCGAAGGCGGAAGTCAAAGACTGGCCGGTGCTGGGCTGGGCCATTCGCGCGGCTGGCACGCTCTTCATTGACCGCTCGCGGCGCGGCGGCGTTGGCCCCGCGCTGGAAGCCGTGCGCGCGCGCCTGGCGCTGGGCGAGGGCGTCATCCTCTTTCCCGAGGGCACGAGTTCCTCCGGACTGAGCATCCTGCCGCTCCGCCCAAGCCTGTTCGCCGCCGCCGCAGCCGCCGGCGGCCGCGTGCACGTCGCCGTCATTTCCTACACCACCGGCGACCCCGCCGCGCCGGCTCATCTGCGCGTCGCCTGGTGGGGCGACATGGAATTCTCCGGACACTTCTGGCGCCTGCTGCAGATCCGCCGCATCGACGCCCGCGTGCGCTTCGGCGACGCGCCTCTGGCAGGCTCCGACCGCAAGCAATTGGCCCAGGCCGCGCAAGCCGAACTCGAGCGGATTTTCTACAATGGAGCGATTCCGGCTCCGCCGGCCCCATGACACGCCGCGTTCTGATCGCCGCGCATCACGGCCTGCTCGACCAGGCGCTCGACTTGGTCGAGTCCCTCGAGGCGGGTGCCTACTGCGCGGGCGCGCCCGCCGCCGGGCTGGCCGGCGCCGGCCCGCACCTGCGCCACGTGCTGGACATGTACGGCTGCTTTCTGCGCGGCTTGCCCGAAGGGCGCGTGGACTACGAAGACCGCAGCCGCGACGCGCGCGTGGAAACCGAGCCGGCGGCCGGCGCGGCCGCTCTGCGCTTCACCGCCGCGCAACTGCGCGCGCTCGAACGCGCGGCTTTGCCCAAGAGCCTCCAAGTGCACGGCGACACGCCGCTCGGCATGGAGCGCGAGCGCGTGTGGTCCGACAGCACGCCGGAGCGCGAGCTGCAGTTCCTCCTCAACCACACGCTGCACCATTTCGCGCTGATCGCCGCCGCGCTGCGCTTGCAAGGCTGCGCCGTGCCCGCCGCATTCGGCATGGCGCCGTCCACCATTCGCTGGCAGGCCGAGGAGGAGGCGCGCAACTCGTGTGCACGGTGACTTGGCGCGCCCTCCCCGAGGGCTTCGCGATCTTCTTCAACCGCGACGAGCGCAAGACGCGCGCGCCGGAGCAGGCGCCGCGCATCGAAGAGCGCGCGGGCGTGCGCTTCCTGGCGCCGCGCGACGGCGCCGCCGGCGGCTCATGGCTGGGCGCGAACGATCGCGGACTCGGCATTGCCTTGCTCAACCGCTACGTGCCCGACACCGGGCCGGCGCGCTCGGAACTGCGCAGCCGCGGACTGCTGCTGCTTGATTTGCTGGATGCGCTGCAACCGGCCGAAGTCGGCGAGCGCCTCGCCGAGACCGATCTCGAGCGGTACCAGCCCTTCTCGCTGCTGGCGCTGGAACCGCAAGGCCGGCCGCGCCTCTTCGAGTGGACCGGCTACAAATTGGAAGAGGTCGCCGAGCCCGCGGCGCACGCGCCGCTGGCGTCGAGTTCCTTCGACCAAACGCAGGCGCGCGTGCAGCGCAAGCAGCTCTACGGC
>CAYVPL010000106.1:0-8881 GCA_964453755.1 uncultured Planctomycetales bacterium | reverse complement strand
ACCGGCTGAGCACCATGGAGATCGAGAGCGCGCTGGTGGATCACCACGCGGTGGCCGAGGCGGCGGTGATCGGCGTGGCGCTCGAGTTGAAGGGCCAGGCGCCGGTCGGGTTCGTGATCCTGCGCTCGGGCCATCTGCCCACGCCCGAGCTGGAGCACGAACTGCTCGAGCACGTGGCCAAGCTGATCGGCGGCCTGGCCCGCCCCGAACGCATCGTCTTCACCCCCGAACTGCCCAAAACCCGCTCCGGCAAGATCATGCGCCGCCTCCTGCGCGACGTCGCCGAAGGCCGCGCCCTCGGCGACCGCACCACCCTCGCCGACCCCGGCGTCCTCGACGGCCTCAAACAGGAGTACGAGACGAAAGAGGGTTGAATACGGAGTCGCACACCGATGTGCGGTTTTCTGGACCGATGGTGTCGCACACTTTCGAATCAAAGACTACGACGATGGTGTGCGACTCCGTATTCTTTTCCGCCATGACCACCCGCCGCACTTTCATTGCCGGGGCAGCCGCCCTGGGCGCCGCCGCCTCCCTGTCCCCCCTTGCGCGGGCCGGGGCTGGGCTGGGCCTGGCGCCCAAGCCGCTGCGCATCCTGATCCTGGGCGGCACCGGTTTCATCGGGCCCAAGATGGTGGAGGCGGCGCTGGGGCGCGGGCACCAGGTCACGGTCTTCAACCGCGGCCGCACCGAGAAGCGCATCCCCTTCGGCTTCGAAGGAGTCGAGCACCTTTACGGCAACCGGGACCCGAAACTCCGCGCCGACGACGCCGACCCCGAGTCCCCGCTCGGCCTCACCCAGCTCGAAGGCAAGAAATGGGACGTCGTCATTGACAATTCCGGCTATTACCCGCGCCACGTCGCCGCTTCGGCCGAACTGCTGGCCCCGCACGCCAAGCAGTACATCTTCATCTCCTCCATCTCCGCCTACGCCGACAACAGCAAGCCCGGCGCCGACGAAACCTCCGCCGTCGCGCGCCTCGAGGATCCCACCGTCGAGACCATGGGCCCGGGCGGCGCGTACTACGGCGGCCTCAAGGCGCTGTGCGAGGAAGCCGCCGAGAAGGCCTTCCCCGGCCGCGCCACCATCGTGCGGCCCGGCTACATCGCCGGCCCCGGCGATCCCACCGACCGCTTCAGTTACTGGCCCGTGCGCTGCCAGCGCGGCGGCGAGCTGCTGGCCCCCGGCAGCCCCGGCGACCTGATGCAGGTGATCGACGCCCGCGACCTCGGCCTCTGGACCATGAAATTGTCAGAGGACGCCACCTACGGCCGCTTCAACGCCTGCGGCAACAGCCTCAAGTGGGGCGAAGTGCTGGACGCCTGCATGAAGGCCTCCAAGGCCGAACTGACGCGCACCTGGGTTCCCGCCTCCTGGCTGAACGAGCACGGGCAGGACCTCGGCCTGCCGATCTGGATCGCGCCGGAAGGCGAATACGCCGGCTTCCACAGCTGGAGCAACGCGCGCGCCGTCAAGGCCGGGCTGACCCTCAGCCCCATCGAGCGCACCATCCAGGGTCTCCTGGAGTGGTGGCCGGAAGAAATCGCGCGCCGCAAGCGCGTCACCCAGCAACTGATGGACGATGCCGCAGCCGCCGGCAAGCCTGCGCCCACGCTGCCCGATCCGGAAGCCCTCAAGGCCGGCCCCACGGCCGAACGCGAGGCCGCGGCGCTGAAGGCCTGGCACGAGTCGCAGAAGCAGTAGACTCGGCCTGCGCTGCGCCCCGCGCAGCATCCTTCCCAATCCGTTTCTCCGGCGCCGTGGAAGGGGGTGAAATTCCCCCGCGGGTCCGCCACCGTGAGCCGCGATCGCGCGGCGAGCCGGGTCTTCGGCGCCGGAGAGCAAGCCATCGCGCCGGCGAGACTCCGGCCAGCCATGATTTCATTCATCATTGCGGCCTTCGCGGCCTGCGCGCCGCAGCAGTTCCAGCAAGAGATCAGCCTCGCCGGCCTCGGCGACCCAAACTCCAACGGCAAGAGTTTCGGCCTGGCGCACGAGCCGTCACAAGATCTGCTCTACGTCGCGATCTGCGGCGACCTCCCCTTCCAGGGCGTGCCCAATGCCGCGATCGCCGTGATTGATCCCGCGCAGAACGCCGTCACCGCCGTGATCCCGGTCGGCGCCTTCCCCGAAGAAGTCGCCTTCGCGCACGACCCGCTCACCGGCGCCCTGCTCTACGGCGCCTGCACCAACAGCGCCAGCGGCGACGTCAGCATCTGGAATGCCGCGCTGCAGATCGTCGCCACCGTGCCCCTGCCCGATCCCTTCGGCTTCGGCACCTGCTATCCCTTCGGCATCGCCGCCACTTCCGATCACTTCCTGATCGGCACACAGGACGGCAGCGGCGCGGTCTACGCCGTCAGTCTCGCCAGTCTGACATTGGATCCCGCCGCCAGCTTCCATCTCGGCGCCGGCCGCCTGAGCGCGCGCTTCAGCCTGCTCGGCGACTCGCTCTGGATGGCCGACACGCTCTCGCTGCCAAGCTTCGCCGGCTCCGAAGGCGGGCTGCTCGTGCGTCAGCTGCCCACCGGCGCGCAGGACTCGTGGCTCGCAGCGCGCGACGACCAATTCTCCCTCTACCCTGCCGCGCAGGACTTGGCGCTGCTGCCGCAGGGCGGCGCCTGGCTCGGCGGCACGGACCTCGGCGGCCGCCTCTGGCGCGCCGACGCGCTGGGCCAACTCGACCGCGCCCTCGACCTCGGCGGCCGCGACGTCTACGGCCTGGCCGCCGACCCCGCCGGCCAATGGCTCGCGGCGTGCTCGCTCTACGGCGGCGAACTGCTGCTGGTGGATCTCGTCGCCGAAGAACTCGTTTCGATCACCGCGGTGGCCGGCGTCGGCAGCGGCGCGGCTCTGCCCAACGACGCGCTCTTCCTGCACGACCGCCTCTACATCAGCTGCATGGGCAGCGAGTCCGTGCTGGTGTTCGGCGGCCTGCCCGCGGCCGGCCCCCCCCCTCCCTGGTTCGGCTCGTTGAGCATCAGCGATGCCACCCCCGCCCCCGGCGCGCCGATCACCGCCACGGTGCACAATCCCGCCGGTGGCGCCTGCTGGCTGCTCGGCGCGAGCAGTTGCGCCGCCGCGCCGATCGCCGGGATTCCGCTCCGCCTCGGCAGCGCGCCGCGCCTGCACGCCTCCGGCTTCGGCTCCTGCTCGCGCAGCCTCCACGCGCCCGCCGGCGCGGGGTTCCGCGGCCGCTCGTGGTTCCTGCAAGGAGTGGCGCGCGACGGCGCCATCCTGCGCCCGACGCCACCGAAAGCCGCGGTTCTGCAGTGATGCGCCGGCCGCCTCCTTGCTAGGCTGGCGGGCGGATGCGACTTCGCCCCGGGCCCGTTTTTCTGCTGATCGCCCTGATCGCCTTCACCGGCGCGTGCGGGGCCATTCCGCCCTACTCGAGCGTGCGCCAGCAGGACGTCAGCGGCCTCAATGCCATCAAGTTGCGCGGCACGGTCTGGAACAACCTCCAGATCCACTCGGAAGACATCATCTACCCCTTCGACGAGCCGGTCGGCTACGAGCTGGATCGGTTCTCCTCCTACGGCATCGAATTCGAGCGCCTCATCGAGTTCAACGGCAACGACGGCTACTCGCTGACCTTCGCCTACGAGACGCGCGACATGCAGGTCGAGGACACGCACACGCCGATCCAAGGCGAGCAGATCCACGCCGGCATCCGCCGCTACTTCGGCGACCGCGCGCTGACCGGCTTCGTCACGGCGCAGGCGATCTATCACCAATCGCTGGACTTCCCCGGCGAACTGGGCCTGCGCGAATCCGACGATTTCTTCGGCATCGGCGCCGGCGCGGGCGCCAACCTCGCGCTTTCAGCCCACTACACCGTGGAGCTCTACGGCATGTACGAATTGTCGCCGGGAGTGAAGACTTACAGGCGGCGCATTGACGGCTCGACTGCGCCGGCCGACGAGGAATACAACTTTTCGGGCTGGATGTTGTACCTGGCCCTCGGCTATCACTTCTAAACGCGCGGCGGGGCCGGCGCTGCGCCGCTCAATCGAAGTCGAGCATCGCGAACACCGGATGATGGTCGCTGGGCCAGCGGCCGTCGGCGGCGGCGGCGCTGAGGATGGCCGCGTCGAGCGTGCGCAGGCCCGCCCCGATCAGCACGTAGTCGATCTTGTCGCCTGCGGTGCCGCCCGCGAAGCCGTGAAAGGTGCCGGCCGCGACCGCCGCCGGATGCGCCTCGCGAAACGTGTCACGCAGACCGGCCGCGCGCAACGCCGCGAGCGGAGCGCTGGCCTCGCCGGCGTTGAAGTCGCCGAGCACCAAATGCGGACCGGCGGCGGCGCCCACGCGGGCAGCGATCAGTTCGGCCGAGTGCAGGCGCGCGGTGGCGCCGCGGTGGTCGAAGTGCGCGTTCCAGACCGTGAGTTCGCGGCCGGAGGCGCGCTCGCGCAGCCGGGCCCAGGTCACGATGCGCGGCAGGGCCGCGTCCCAGCCGACGGAGCCGCGCGCGTCCGGCGTCTCGCTCAGCCAGACATCGTCCGTGTCGAGAACGTCAAAGCGGCGCGCGTCCACGAACAGCGCCGCATGCTCGCCGCCGCCGTCCGCCTCGCGCCCCCCGCCGACGCGCCGGTGCTGCGGCAGCAATTTTTCCAGCCATGCCACTTGGAAGTCGAGCGCTTCCTGCACGCCGAGAATTTCCGGCGCCGCGTCCAGGATCGCGCGCGCGAGGCGCTCCTGGCGCAGCGGCCAGGCGTCCGGGCCGTCGTCGGCGGTGCCGTAGCGCACGTTGAAGGTCAGGACGCGGAAGGGCGCGTCCGGCGGCGTCGCAGCCGATTCCGCCGGCGCGCCGCAGGCCGCGGCGAGCAGCAAGGCCGTCAGGCTCGCGCCAAGCCGGGCGCGCGCCGCGCTCACACCGCGACCGCCGCCAGTTCCTCGAGCACGAAGCCGCCGATCTCGTCGGTCCGGTGCGCGCCCACCGCCAGGCTGCTCATGCGGCGCGTCAGCGTCTCCTTGACGGCGGCGCCCACCGCGGCGGCGGCCTCCGGCTCCTTGAGCCACTCGAGCATCATCTGCACCGCCACGATGGTGGCGATGGGGTTGGCGACGTTCTTGCCCGCCGCCTGCGGGAAGGAGCCGTGCACGCTTTCGAAGAGCCCGCGCTGCCCGGGATGCAGATTGGCGCTGGCCGCGACGCCCATGCCGCCCTGCAGCATCGCGCCGATGTCAGTCAGAATGTCGCCGAAGAGATTCGTGGTGACGATCACGTCCAGGCTCTCCGGCGACTCCAGCATGCGCATGCAGGCCGCGTCCACGTAGAGGTGCCCGGTTTTGACGTCCGGATACTCTTGCGCGACTTCGGCGAACACGCGCGTGTAGAGATCCTGCGCCCGCACCGCGTTGGCCTTGTCCACCAGAGTCAGCTGCTTGCGTGGGCGCGCGCGCGCCGTTTCGAAGGCGTAGCGGATGATGCGCTCGGTGCCTTTGCGCGTGTAGCGCATGGGCTGGCTGGCGACTTCGTCCGGCGTGCCCGGCGCGGTGAATTCCGGCTTTTGGACGTAGACGTCCTCGGTGTTCTCGCGCACGACCACCATGTCCACGTCGGCGGGGCCTTTGCCCTTGAGCGGGCAGAAGCGCGCGTCGAGCAGCTGGATCGGGCGCAGATTGACGTAGAGATCCAAGTCCCAGCGCAGGCGGCCGATGATGCCGCGCTCGATCAGGCCGACGGGCGCGCGCGGGTCGCCGATGGCGCCGAGCAGGATGGCGTCGGCGGCGCCGATCTCCTGAAAGGCGGCGTCGGGCAGGATTTCCTGCGTGCGCAGCCAGTGCGCGGTGCCGTAGGGATGCTCCTGCGCCTCCACCGCGAAGCCGTGGCGTTCGGCGGCGGCGCGCAGCACGCGCAGGCCCTGGGCCACGACCTCGGGCCCGACGCCGTCGCCGGCGATCACCGCGATCCGGTGCGTCCTCATCCCTCGATTCTATGATGTCCCCCTCATGCCGCGCACGCCGCGCTCCGACCGCGAGATGACCGCCTCCTGGTCGCCCTTCGGCATCGGCCTGACCAAGCCGAAGCACTTCCGCGAAATGGCGCGCGTGGCCTGGAACAACCGCGACAACCTGCGCTACGCGTGGCGGGTGCTGAACGACGGCGTGTGCGACGGCTGCGCGCTGGGGACTTCCGGCTTGAAGGATTGGACCGTCGAGGGCACGCATCTGTGCATGGTGCGGCTGGAGTTGCTGCGCCTGAACACGATGGGCGCGCTGGATCCGGCGCTGCTCGCCGACGCCGATGCGCTGGCGCGCCGCTCGTCCAAGGAGCTGCGCGAGCTGGGCCGGCTGCCCTACCCGATGCGGCGGCGCCGCGGCGAGCGCGGGTTCGCGCGCATTTCCTGGGCGGAGTTGTGGAGCGAGGTCGGCGCGCGCTGGCGCGCCTGCGATCCCGCGCGCACGGCGGCCTTCGTCACCAGCCGCGGCGTGACCAACGAGACTTATTACGTCGCGCAGAAGGTGATGCGATTTTTAGGCACGCCGCACGTGGACAACAGCGCGCGTCTTTGTCATTCGCCGAGCACCGCGGGGATGAAGAGCACGATCGGCGTGGCGGCCTCGACCTGCTCGTACAAGGATTGGTTCGACGCCGAAGTGATCGTGTTCCTCGGCTCGAATCCGGCCAACGACCAGCCGGTCAGCACCAAGTACCTGCTCGAGGCCAAGCGCCGCGGCGCGCGCGTGCTGATGGTGAACGCGTACCGCGAGCCGGGGATGGAGCGTTATTGGGTGCCGTCGGCGCCGGTGTCGGCGGTGTTCGGCACGCGCATCACCGACCGCGAGTTCCGGGTGAAAGTCGGCGGCGATCTGGCGTTCCTGAACGCGGCGATGAAGATCCTGATCGGGCGCGGCGCCTGGAATCGGGAGTTCGTGGCCGCGGCCGTCGGCGGCTTCGACGACTTGCGCGCCGTGCTCGACGCGCAGCCGCTGGACGAATTGTGCGCGATCGCCGGCGTGACGCACGCGGAGGTGGAAGCCTTCGCCGACGAGATCGGCGGCGCCGACCGCGGCGTGCTGGTCTGGTCCATGGGCGTCACGCAGCACGCGCACGGCGCCGAGACGGTGGCCGCGATTGTCAATCTGGGATTGCTGCGGGAATGGGTCGGGCGCGCGGGCTGCGGCCTGATGCCGATCCGCGGCCACAGCGGGGTGCAGGGCGGCGCCGAGATGGGCGCGTATTCCACCGCGCTGCCCGGCGGTCTGCCGGTGACGCCGGAGAACGCGCGGCGCTTCGGCGCGCTGTGGGGATTCCCCGTGCCGGAGCAGCCGGGCATGACCACGGTGGACCAACTCGAGGCGGCGCACCGCGGCGAGTTGGAGGCCTTCTACTGCATCGGCGGCAACTTTCTGGAGACCATGCCCGAGCCGGAGCGCATGGCGCAGGCGCTGGGGCGGATTCCGCTGCGCCTGCACTCGGACATCGTGCTCAGTTCGCAGATGCTGGTCGAGCCGGCCGAAGTGGCCTACCTGCTGCCGGCGCGGACGCGCTACGAGCAGCGCGACGGCGGCACCGAAACCAGCACCGAGCGGCGGGTGATCTTCTCGCCGCAGATTCCCGGACACGAGGTCGGCGAGGCGCGCTCCGAATGGGAGATGCTGCTCGATCTCGCGCGGGCCGTGAAACCGGAGTCGGCGGAAATCCTGGGCTGCGCCGACGGCGCTGCCATCCGCGCGGACGTCGCCCGCGCGGTGCCCTTCTACGCCGGCATCGAGAAATTGTCCAAGAAGGGCGACCAGTTCCAATGGGGTGGGCCGCACTTGTGCGCCGGCCGCGCGTTTCCCACCGCCGACGGCAAAGCGCGCTTCCAACCGGCGCGGCCGCCGCAGCTGGACGCCGCGCCTCCCCCCCCCGGCACCTTCCTGCTGGCCACGCGCCGCGGCAAGCAATTCAACTCCATGATCCAGCGCGAGCGGGACCCGATCACCGGCGCCGACCGCGACCATCTCTTCATGCACCCCGCCGACGCGGCCGATCTTGGGCTTGGCGCCAACGATGCGGTGGTCGTCCGAAGCCCGTCCGGAGCGATGCGCGCCCGCATTTTTCCGTCCGACGTGACCCGCGGCACCCTGCAAGCCCACTGGCCTGAGGCCAACGTCCTCATCGCCCACGGCGTGGTGGATGCGGGCGGCGGCGTGCCGGACTACAACGCGCGCGTCACCGTCGAATCAGACGGCGAGACCTAGAGGGAGATCACTTCTTCCGGCTGCAGCCGGGTGGCGGCGCGGGACACGCGCCAGGGCAGGAAGAAGACTGGCCGACCGACCTCGACCGTGACCTCGGCATCGGGCGCAATCCAGTTGGTGATCAGCCGCACTTCCATGGTCTGGGAGAACAGGCCGCGCGAAAAGGAGTAATCCGCCACGTTCATGCCGCCGTCGCCGGTCGTGCGCTCCGCTTCCTCACGGCACAGGGCCAATCCGGAGTTGGACGCGGAGTAGGCGCTGACGGCGTTGCCCACCACCATCAAGCCCAGGACGATGCCAAATGGCACGACGGCGCGCCGCCAGACGGAGTGTGCGTTCACTCCCTCTTGGCGGACGCCCGCCGCGCCACTTGAGCCTTACTTGGGCGCCGGCGCCGGGCCGCGCAGCTTGTTCATGCCCTTCACCAGCATGAAGACGGCGAAGGCGGTGATGAAGAAGGTGAGGGCCAAATTGATGGTCTTGCCGTAACGGATTGCCACTTCGGCCTTGGCGGGCGTCGCGCCGTCGGCGGATGCCTCGCTGGCCTGCTGCAGCACGAGCTGCATCTGCGCGAAATCCACGCCGCCGAGGATCAGGCCGATCGGCGGCATGATGATGTCGTTCACGAGGCTGCCGACAATCGGCGCGAAGGCCGCGCCGATGATGATGCCGACGGCCATGTCCATG
>CAYVPL010000105.1:0-8883 GCA_964453755.1 uncultured Planctomycetales bacterium | reverse complement strand
GAGGCGATCACGCGGCTGAGCGCGTCGGGCGTGTGCGCGTAGTCCACGAACAGCCGCCACGGCGCCGCCGGCGCCACGCGCTCGAGGCGGCCTGGTGCAGCCTGCGCCTGCGCCAAACCCGCTGCGGCCTGCTCGGCGGACAGTCCGGCGGCGCGGAGCATGCCGAAGGCCAGCAGCAAATTCTCCGCGTTGTGCGCGCCGAACAGCGGACTTGTCAAACGAGCGCCGCCGAGCGCGCCCTCCACCGCGAGTTCGATGCCGCCCGGCGCCGGCTGCCAGGATCCGCGCAGATCGGAAACGGCGTCGAGGCCCCAGCTCCAGCGCTGCGCGGCGCAGCCCTCGGTGAGCTGCCACGCCTGCGGGAAGGAGGCGGGCAGGAAGGCGGTCGCCTCGCGCGGCAGCTCGAGGAAGAGTCCAGCCTTGGCCCGCGCGTATTCGTCCAGCGTGCGGTGATAGTCGAGGTGGTCGTGCGTGAGATTGGTCCAGGCGGCGGCGCCGAGGCGCAGCCCGGCCAGGCGACCCTGCGCGATGCCGTGCGAAGAAGCCTCGAGCGCGCAGGCGCGCGCCCCGGCCGCGGCCGCTTCGGCCAGCCAGGCGTGCAGGCGATCGGCGGAGGCGGTGGTTTCGCGCGTCGGCCGCTGCGCGCCGCGGAAGGCGAAGCCCAGCGTGCCCGCGCGCGCGCACGGGCGGCCGGCGGCTTCGAGCGCCTGCGCCACCAGATGCACCACCGTGGTCTTGCCGTTCGTGCCGGTGACGGCGCCGCACCACATCGCGCCGCTGGGCTCGCCGGCCAGCTGATGCGCCGCTTCGCCGGCCGCGCGCGCCAGGGCCGGACCCGCGGGCGCCAGCAGCACCGGCAGGCCGGCGGCGGAATTGTCAAATGAGGCGCCGGCCAGCACGGCGGCGGCGCCGCGCGCCTGCGCTGCGGCGACGAAGTCGGCGCCGGCGCGCTGCGTGCCGGGCAGCGCGCAGAAGAGATCCCCCGCCGCGACGGCGCGCGAGTCGAAGCAGGCGCGACGCAACTCCGGGTCGGCAAGGCCGACCGATTCGACGAGGGGTTTCCCGGCGCGCACTCCGAGGGGCTGGAGCCGGCGCGCCAAGTCGGACAATTTCATGGTGCTACCGGGGCTGAACCTTAGCCCGCGGCGGCGCCGAATCCAAGTGCGAGGAGCGCGAACCGCGCAATTCGAGGGCGCGCCGCAGGATCTTGCCGGCGGCGGGCCCGCACATCAGCGATCCGCGCACTTTGCCGGCGGTCGGATTCTCGACGACCACCACGACCACCACTTCCGGCACTTCGACCGGCCCGAAGGCGACGAAGAAGGTCGTGTAGCCCTCGACGTGGGTCTTCTTGGCCGTGCCGGACTTGCCCCCCCAGCGCAGGTCGTCCCACTTCGGCAGCACCGTGTCCTTGCGCTCGGAAACCACCGATTCGACCCAGCCGGTCACTTTGCGGGCGACGGCCTCGTCGAAAACCCGCCGGCCCGGCTGCGCCGGCGCGTCGGCAAACCAGCGCGGCTCCAGCAGCATGCCGCCGTTCAGCAGCGCCGACCAGGCCAGCGCCAGGCGCAGCGGGGTCAGCGAGAAGGCGTGGCCGAAGGCGGTCGAAGCCACGCACCAGCTGTTGGCGTTGGGGTGGCTCCAGTCTTTCTCGCTCGGGAAGAGGCCGGGCTGCGCGTCGAAGACCGGCAGGCCGGAGCCCTGATGGATCCCGAGGTCGGTCCACAGGGCGCGCATCCGCTCGGGACCCAGGCGCATGCCGATCTTGGCTGCCCCGATGTTCGAAGAATGCTGCAGGACCTCGTGCGGGGTCATGCTGTGCTTGGGCACCTCGCTGGCGTTGTGAATCACGCGCCGGCTGTCGGGCATGTTCCAGGCGCCGCCGTGGTTGTCGAAGCGCTCGCTCTCGCTGATCAGGCCGGCCTGCAGGGCGGCCGCCACGACGAAAGGCTTCACCGTGCTGCCCGGCTCCAAAGGCCACAGGGCCGGCAGCATCCAGCCCAGGGTTTCCTTGCCCTTCTTGGTTGTCCGCACTTCCATGCCGACGCCGGGGGCGTTGGGGTCGTAGTCGGGCACCGCCTCGATGAGCAGCACTTCGCCGGTGCGCACGTCGATCGCGACGGCGCAGGCCGAATCGGCCTTGTACTTGGTGCGGGCGCTGAACAATTCTTCGCGGGCGAAGGCGCCCAGAGCCGCGTCGAGGGTCGTGCGCACGGCGGCCGTCTCGCCCATCGGCTCGAATCCCATCATCGGATCCATGCCATGGTCGCCGGCCACGCGCAAAGCGCGGCGCATTCCGTCCTCGTTCGACAAATCGTCCTCGCAGACCCGCTCCAATCCGGAACTGCGGCGGGCGCCGTCAGGACTGCCGGGCAGGCCGATGGCGTGGGCCAGCGCGCGCCCCTGGGGGTAGGCCCGGCGCCAGGAGCGCTCCAGACGTAGTCCGTTGCCCGAGCAATCGGCCAATGCTTCGCGCACCCTGGCCGCCTCGAGTTCGGTCAGATCCCGCGCCAGCACCTTGCGGGTGACCTCTGCGTCGAGGATCGCGCGCTCCCAGGCGCGCGTGTCGCCGCCGGCGGCGGCCGCCAGATCGGCGATGGCGAGCCGGGCCTTCATCTGGGCGGCCATGCCCTCCTTGCCCTCCATCTCTTGCAGCCAGCGGCGCGTGGCTGCGGGCGCGTCCATGAGCAGAGTCCACACCGGCCGGTCTTCCGCCAGCACCAGGCCGTTGCGGTCGAGCAAGGTGCCGCGCGGAGCCTCCAGAATCACTTCGTTGCCGACGATGTTGCGCACCGTCTGCTCGGCCTCCGGCTGCGGCAGCACCTGCAGCGCGATCAAGCGCCACAGCGTCGCGAGATAGAGCCCGCCCACCGGGAGCAGGGCCATGTAAGGCCGAAAGACCAGATTCGCGTCAGCCATGCATTCGGGGGGGGGTCAGGCGTTGCGAGCGCGGCTCAGAGCGCCGGCGCTGGGCCGACGACGGGCTTGGCGCGGTTGGCTTTGTGCCGGGCGCGCGCGTCCAGCGCGGCCGGCGCGGCCAGCACCGCGTAGAGGTTGCGAGTCTCGCGTTCGCGACGCTCGCATGTCAACTCACGGCGCACCTGGGCCTCGGCGCGTCCGCGCGCGGCCAGCGCCTCGTTGCGCAGGATGATTCCGGCCAGCAGTTCGAGGAAGGCGAAAACGAACAGGGCGAGGGCGCGGTCGCTCATGCGGGGGTCGTGGCGGAGAGGCGCTCGATGGCGCGCAGGCGCGCGCTGCGCGAACGGGGGTTCGCGCGCACCTCGGCGCTGCCGGGGCGGACGCCGCCCGGCAGCAAGTCCGCGCAGCGGCCGCTCTGGACCTCGGCGCGGAAGACTTCTTTGACCTTGCGATCTTCCAGCGAGTGGAAGCTGATCACGGCCAGGCGCCCGCGCGGAGCCAGGCAAGCCGGCGCCTGATCGAGGAAGGCGTCGAGCTCGTCGAGCTCGCGGTTGACGACGATGCGCAAGGCTTGGAAGGTGCGCGTGGCCGGATGAATCGGCGCGCGTCCCCGCGGCACGGTGCGCTCGACCAGGTCGGCGAGCTGCGAAGTGCGGAGCAGCGGGCCGTAGCGGCGCTGCTGGACGATGGCGTGGGCCAGGCGCCGGGAAAAGCGCTCCTCGCCGTACTCGCGTAGCCAGGACTCGATGTCGTCCTCGCTGGCGTTGGCCAGCAGCACCGCCGCGCTGGTCTTCTGCATGGTGCGATCCATGCGCATGTCGAGCGGGCCGTCCTGCTGGAAGGAGAAGCCGCGGTGCCGGTCCTCGAGCTGGTCCGACGACACGCCGATGTCAGCCAGGATGCCCGCCACCTGTCCGCGGTCGCTCGCGGCCAGCAGACTGCCCAGCGCCGAGAAGGGCGCGTGCACGTACTCGACGCGCTCGCCGAAACGGGCGAGGCGCGCCCGCGTGCGCGTGATGGCCTGCGCGTCGCGGTCGAGCGCCAGCAGGCGCACATCCGGGCCGGCCTCGAGCAGGGCTTCGGCGTGGCCGCCCCCGCCGAGGGTGGCGTCCACGAAGAGGCCGCCGCGCTGCGGCGCGAGGCAGTCCACCACTTCGCGCAGGAGCACCGGCTCGTGGCGGGTGGGCTCGGGTGAGGCGGGCGGCGGTTCGAGGTGTCGGCTCACGAGGATCACGGCTGCTCGCCCTCCCCGGGCGGAGGTTCAGCCAGGAACTGGCTGCTTTGGTCACGATAGAAGGCGTCCGCTGCCGGCAGTTCCGCATCGCGCCAAGCGCGCGCGTCCCAGACTTCGATCCAATCCAGGCAGCCGACGAGGACCACGTCCTCGCCCAGGCCGATCTCCTGCCGGAACTCTTCGGGGATGGTGATGCGGCCCTGCGCGTCGAGCGGCACGGGCTGAGCTTTCGCACCGGCGCGGCGGTTGATGCGCCGCCGGCCGGGGAGATTGCGCTGCGCGGCCTGGATGCCGCGCACGTGGCTGATGAACTGCGAATCGGTGAAGAGCGTCAGGCAGCGCTCGTCCGTGCGCACGATCTGGAACTGCTTGCGCTCGTTGGGATCGTCAATTTGCTCCAGCAGGCGGCGCGGCACGAAGACGCGGTTCTTGGCGTCCAACTTGTGCTCGTATTCGCCGGTGAAGATGCCCATGGCAGCGGAGAGGCCGGAGGGTTCTGGGAATCACTGGGATTCCGCCCCACCTTCCCCCACTTGCCTATTCTGTCGCTCCCCGCGCCGGCGTCAAGCAAAAAAGGCCCGGGCTGAGCCCGGGCCTTCATGATTCCCTAAGTCGTTGACTACAAAGGACTTACGTCGTCCTTGGCAGCGGTGAGGCCTTCCAGGCCAGCATCCTGCGTGGGATCGAGCAGATCGGCCAGGCTTGCGCTCAGTTTCTGGCGCTGCTCCTCGGTCAGTTCGCGGCTTTCGACCGGGAATTCGCGCGTCGTGCGCACCTTGCGCAGGATCAAGGTCTCGCGGCCGCGCCGCTTCTCGACGCGCAGCAGGCGCAGCTTGCGGTGGCGCACGAGCAGC
This sequence comes from uncultured Planctomycetales bacterium, assembly GCA_964453755.1. Classification (GTDB taxonomy): domain Bacteria; phylum Planctomycetota; class UBA1135; order UBA1135; family UBA1135; genus JAQBVK01. Next base: position 3,876 of record CAYVPL010000105.1, on the reverse strand, counting down.
AGCGCCAGCAGGAACGCGAGATCGCGCCGCTCGGGCCGCGCGTCCTCGGCCAGGCGCGCCATGGCGTGCAGCAGAATGTCAAAGTCCACGCGCAACGCGTGCGCGCTGCGGCGCGCCTTGCCGCGCCACCAGAAGGCGTCCTCGGCGGGATCGCGCGCGTCGAAGCACGCGCGGCAGAGGTCGTCGCGGCGCAGTTCGGCGGCGCGGAAACGCAGCAGGGAGAACAAGTCCTCGTCGGGCGCAAATGCCGCCGAACAGGCGCCGCAGGCCTCGTGCGCGCGATCCAGGCGCCAGCCTTCGCTCATCGTCCGCCCTCCGCCGCGCCGCTGCCGGAGAGCAAAGATGTCAGATGCTGCAGCAGCACCTTCGCGCGCGTCGCGTCGTCCGGCTCGTCCACCCACTGCGCGCGCGACGCGTCCATCGGCCGCGCCAGTTCCTTGTTGCTCTGCGTTTCGACGCGCGCGCGCAGCACGGCGCCGCCGCCCTCGACGATTTCGACCTGCAAGGTCGCGCGGTAGCGCCGTCCGGCGTAGCCGAAGGGCTGCAGCTCCGTGCGCCACTCCGAGTAGGCTTCGGAGGCGGCCTCATCCAGTTCCGGGGCCGGATAGCCGGCCTGCGCCAGCGCGCGCTCGCAGTAGCTCAGGAGTTCGCGCCGCGGCGGCGACTTCGTGAGCGTGCGCTCGGTCCAGGCCGGCTCCTCGGAACCCATCAGCCCGCAGGACGCCAGCACCGTGCAGGCCGGCAGCGCCGCGAGCAGCAGCACAGCCAAGGGCGGGAAGCTCCGTGAGCGCATCGCCGGATTCTAGCCGCGGCTCATGCGCTCGCTCCAATCCTCGCGTTCGCGCTCGCGCAGCACCAGGCGCACCGGCACCTGGTTGAGGCCGAGTTTCTGGCCGAGGGCGCGCGCGATCGTGCGCAGCGCCTCGCGCTCGAAGAGCTCCTTGCGGTTCACGAAGAGCAGGAACGTCGGCGGACTGACGCCGACCTGCGTGGCGTAGAACGCGCGCGGCTTCTCGCTGCGGCCGCGGAAGCGCGTGTGCGTCATGACCGCTTCGAGCGCGCGGTTGAGCGCGCCGGTGCCGACGCGGGTGCGGCCCTCCTCCCCCAGCGCGACGGCGGTGCGCATCACGCGCTCGAGGCCTTCGCCGGTGATGTTCGAAATCAGAGCGACCGGCGCCTCGCGCAGGTGCGGCACGCGCGTCGCGACCTGCTCGCGGAAGTCGCTGACCGTGAAGTCCGGCGTCAAGTCCCGCTTGGAGCCGACCACCAGCGCCGGCTTGTAGCGGTCGTTGATGGTGCGCGCGAGCGCCAGGTCCAGGCGCGCCGGCTCGACCGTGAGATCCATGAAGAGCAGCGCCACGTCGGCGCGGCTGAGCGCCTCGTCGGTGCGCGCCAAGGAATAGAACTCGACGGCGTTGGCGACGCGGTCCTTGCGGTGCAGGCCGGCTGTGTCCACCAACGTCAGAGGATGGCCCTCCCAGTCCAGATTGACGTCAATCGCGTCGCGGGTGGTGCCCGGAATCTCGCTGACGATCACGCGGTCCTCGCGCATCAAGGCGTTGACGAAGGACGACTTGCCGACGTTGCGGCGGCCCAGAATGGCGATGCGCAGGCGCTCCTCGCCGGGGCGCGGCGCGTCTTCCGGCAGGAACGGCGCCATCGCCGCGTAGAGATCGCTCAGGCCGCGGCCCTCCTGCGCCGAGACGGCGATCGCTTCGCCGAAGCCGAGCGGCGCGAAATCCACGAGATTGACTTCGGCCTCGCGGCTCTCGCACTTGTTCGCCACCAGCAGCACGCGCACGCCGGCCGCGCGCAAATGCCGCGCCACTTCCTGATCCAGCAATTGGCGCCCCTCGCGCGCGTCCACCACGAAGAGCACCAGATCGGCCGCGTGCAGCGCGGTCTGCACCTGGATTTCGACCGAGGCCGCGAGATCGTCGCGGTCCACGATGCCGATGCCGCCGGTGTCCATGAGGTCCACGCAGCGCTCCGGCTCCGGAATCAGGCAGGTCAGCACCAGGCGGTCGCGCGTCACGCCGGCCGATGGCTCGACGATGGCGCGCCGCTCGCCCAGCATGCGGTTGAACAGCGAACTTTTGCCGACGTTCGGACGTCCGACGATGGCGACGAGGGGACGTTCCGGGGCGGGATTCATCAGCGGGCTCCTAAGACGGGATGCATCTGCGGCACGACCCGCAGTTCGAGCGGCAAGGCCGCGTGGCGCAGGCTCCAGGCCAGCAGCCGGTCGGCGGCGGGCGGACGCGGGCCGGCGCCGAAGGGCGTGACCGGCTGGAGATAGACGCGCGTACCGGGCGCGGTGGCGGCGATTTCTTCCAGGCAGCTGCCGAGCTCCGCGTCGCCGGTCGCATCGGTCAGCACGACCTTCACCCAGGTGACCGGCGCGTGCGGCGCAGCGGCGGCGGCGGCCAAGCAGGCGCGCGGCGCGCACAGCTCCGCTCCGGCGCGCAACGTGGCGGCCAGTTTCCAGTCGAGGCTGAGGATGTCAGTGTGAGGCAGCACGGAAATCAGTCGCTCCGGCCAGATGCCGGCAGTTTCGAGCAACACGCGGCCGGGCCAGCGCGGCAGCCAGGAGGCCAGGAAATCCGCCTGCTCCAGAGGTTCGCCGCCGGTCACCGCGAGCACGCTGCGCTCCGGCACGAGGCCGTGATGCGCGCAGAGCGCGGCGAGTTCGCGGTCGAGTTCGTCAGACGAGAGCGGATTCGCGCCGCTGCTGCTCGTTGCGCCGAGATGCCGCTCGAAACTCGGCCGACGCTGCCAGGACCGCGGGGTGTCGCAGTACCGGCAGCGCAGCGGACAGCCTGCCAGACGCAGAAACAGGTGCGGCCGACCGAGTTCCCCGCCCTCGCCCTGCAGGCTGACGAAAATCTCGTCCAAAAAAACGGCGTCGGCCGACATGAGCTGCGCCCGCGACCAGCCGCGCGCCGGCTACTCGGCGGCCGGAGCCGCGTCGGCGCCTTGCGCGCCGTCGGCGGCCTGGGCCGTTTCCTTGTCCTTCTTCTGCTTCTTGGTCAGCACCTTGTACTTGGTGCGGACCTTCGGCAGCCCGAGAGGAGAGCCTTCCGCGGCCACACGACCGTCGGCGGCGAGGCGCTCGAGGCGCTCACGGCGGGTCCAGACGGACCGATCGGAGGCGGCAACGCCGCCGGCGAGACGAAGGGATTTGTGGACGGCCATGGGGATTCAGGATGTGGTGACGGGAATGCGCTTGATGAATGCGTCGGCGAAGGGCTTCTTGCCGGGCTGATCGGGCAGCGAGAGGCTGCGGACCTGCTTGAGCAAGGTTTCGAGCCCCGCCTTGTCTGCAGCCTGGCCAATGAAGACCTCGTACCAGGTCTTGCCGCCCTCGCTGTGCTTGCGCACCTGAACCGGCTGCGGTTGCAACTGGTCGCGAAGTTGAAGAGCCAGACTGGTGGCGAGCTTTTCGTTGGCCGTGCCCTGGTACGTGATCGCGAGGATCCCGTAGCGAGGCGCGTCGGTGGCGGCGGGCGCGGGAGGCGGCTGGGGTGGCGGCTCCGGCTCGTTCGCGGACGCAGCCAAACCAGGCTTTTCGGCGCTTTCCTGAGGCTTCGGCTCCGCGCCGTCCGGCCACAACAAGGTGATCAGCCAGACGATGAGGACGACCCAGGCGAGTGCGAAGGCCCAACGGAAGGCCAGCGGCAGCCAAGGAGGCAAAGAACGGCTTCGAACCGGAGTCGGCCGGCTCGGCGCCGGAGTCTGGGGAAGCTCTGCCGGAGTACGCGCCGTACCTTCCTTGTGCTGAGCACGAAGGACATCCAACAGTTGACGCTTCCGTGAGGCCATGGCCGAATCCGGAGCCTGACAAGGATACGGCGACCGGGCCGTCCTGTCCATGCT
>CAYVPL010000104.1:0-8901 GCA_964453755.1 uncultured Planctomycetales bacterium | reverse complement strand
GACGCTGGCCGGCGTGTCCTATCCTGCGCGCGTGATGCGCTACCGGCTGGGTCCGCAAACGGGTGGATGGCTGCTCGCGGCCGGCCTGGTCTTCGTGTTCTCGCTGCGCGAACTGGACCTGAACATCCTCGTCAGCCCGATGAACGCCAGCGCCGCCGTGCGGTATTACAACGCGCTGCACTTTGCGCGCGACAATTTCGTCGCCGCCTGCGGCGTGGTGCTCTGCCTGCTGTTGTGGCTGCCCCTCGCCCTCGCTTCGCTCGCCGCCGCCCGGCGCCGGGAGGCCGCAGGATGAGCGCCGCAGCCGCGCCCGATCCCGCGCTGGAGGCCGAAGGGCTGCTGCTGCGCCGCGGCGAGCGCCGCGTGCTCGACGGCTGCAGTTTCCGCCTCGCGGCCGGCGCCCGGCTCGCCCTCGCGGGACCGAGCGGCTGCGGCAAAACCACGCTGCTGCGCGTGCTGGCCGGATTGGAGCGCCCCGAGGCGGGCGCGGTGCGCTGCGCCGGGGCTCCGGCCACCGATGGACCGCGCCTGCTGCTGCCCCCCTGGCAGCGCGGACTGCAAATGGTGTTTCAGGATCTGGGCCTGTGGCCGGCGCGCACCGTGCGCCAAAACGTCCTCGACGCCGCGCGCGCCACGGGTCAGCCCGCGCCGGAGGCAGCCGCTGACGGCCTGCTCGAACGCCTGCGGCTGCAGCACTGCGCCGCGCGCAAACCGGGCTCGCTCTCTGGCGGCGAAGCGCGCCGCCTGGCTTTGGCGCGGGCGCTCGTGACGCGGCCGCGCGTGCTCCTGCTCGACGAGCCCTTCACCAGCCTCGACCCGGCGGCCCGCGAAGAGGGCTTCGTCCTGCTCGACGAACTGCTGCGCGAGACCGGCGCCGCCGTGCTGCTGGTGACGCACGATCCGTGGGAGGCCGATCGGCTGGGCGGCGCGCACGCGCGCCTGCTCGACGGCAAAATCCTGGCATGAGCACGGGGCGTCTGGACGCGGCGGCGGCCTTCGGCATCCTGCTGGCGGCGGGCGGAGTCGTCGTGCTGGTCTATCTGTTGCGGCCGGCGCCCGCGCCCGAGCCATTGTCAAGTCTTGACAATGACTCCTGCCTCGGCTGCCACGCCGACGTCGCCGCGGAGTGGCAGGCATCGCACCACGCGCTGGCCTTCGTCAACCCCGAGGTGCGCAAGCTGTCGAACGATTTCGCCAATCAGGAGTGCATCGCCTGCCACGCGCCGCGCCCGGTGCTGGCCTTCGCGCCCGGCGAGCGCGTGCTGTCGCGCCAGAGCGAGCGCCAGTCCGGCGTCAACTGCCTGTCCTGCCACCAGGGGGCCGACGGCGGCGTGGCCACGGCGAATTCGCGGCCGAATCCGGCGGCGCCCTGCCGTCCGCGCTTCGAGTCGCGCTTGGCCAGCGTGGACCATTGCGCCGCCTGTCACAATCAGCACGGCACCGTGGATCAGTGGCGCGCCGCCCCCGCCGAGCGGCGCGGCGACAACTGCAACGCTTGTCACATGGCCGAAGTGTTCCGCGCGGGCGGACGGCGCGGCCGCCATCACGGCTTCCCGGCCTCGCACGATCTCAAGGCGCTGCAGTCGGCCGTCAGCCTGCGCGGCGGCTGGAGCGGCGCCGGGCCGTGGATCGAGTTGGAGAACACGGGCGCCGCGCACAACTTCCCGACCGACGAGCGCTCGCGCGCCGCCGACGTGCAAATGCGCTGGCAGCAGGCCGACGGCTCGTGGACGCCGTGGGAACAGCAGTACCGCTTCCGCGAGCCCTACCGCGACGAAACCAGCCTGGTGAACACGCAGTTGCCGGCGGGCCAGACCTGGCGCATCACGCCGGCGCCGCCCGCCGGGGCGCGCGCCGCCGAAGCGCGGCTGCTCTATCGCACCAATCCCTATCTGCCGGACGAGGCGGCGCAGGAAGTCGCCCGCCTGAGCCTGCAGCCGTGAGACCAGGCGCCGCGCTCGGCCTGCTGCTGCTGGCTGCCTGTCAGCGCGAGGAGCAGGCTTCCGGCCTGCCGGCTCTCCCCCCCCCGCAGTACGCGGCGGTGCTCGACGCCGAAATCGCGCGCAGCGCTGCCGCGGCGTTGCCGGCCGCCGGCGCGGAGGAAATCCTGGCCGCCGCCGATCTGCTCGACCTCTGGCTGAGCGGCGGTCGCGGCAGCGAGCGCGCCGCCCGCAGCCTCGAAGCGCAGGACGCCGCGCTGCTCAGCGCCGCGCTGCTCGGACTGCTCGAGCAACTCGACACGCCCGCGGAGCTGCGCCGCGGCGCCTGCGCCTGGCTGCGGTCGCGGGCGGTGCTGGCCGCGCTGCCCCGCCTGACCTTGCGCCTCAAGTACGAGAAGGACTGGGTCGCCAACGTGGATCTTGCTTTGACTTTGCTGCGCCACGGCAGCGGCGCCGGCGCCGAAGCCCTGCGCGCCATCTTGCGCGAAGAATCGCGGCAGGAGCCTATGTACTTGGAAGCGCGCGCGCGCGCCGCCGCCGCGCTGGCGCAGCTGCCCGCGGCGGCGGGCTGGACGCCCGGCGAGTTCGCCGCCGACTGGCAGCGCCTGCTCGACTTCGAGGCCGAGTGGCTGCGCGAGCGCCGCGCCGTGCGCGAGGAGCCTTCCGACGATCCCGGCCTGCAGGCGGAGATTTGGCGGGTGCTCGGCTGGCTGCGTTCGCAGCCGTTGCGCCCCGTGGACGACGCGCGCTTCATTCTCACGCGCCTGCCGGCGGAAGACGCCTACGCCGCGCTGCTGGCTACCGCCCGCGACCAGGACTTCTACGCGCGCGATCACGCCCTCGAAACCGTCTCCTGGATCGGCGCGCCCTTCGGCGCGTGGGCGCAACGCGCCGGAGTGGACGCCGTTGCCCTGCTGGCGCCGCTGCTCGGCGACGCGGCGCTGCGTCCGCGCGTGTTGGAGGCTCTCGGCGCCTGCGCCTTGCCGCGCGCCGCGCCCTTGCTGCTGCCTTGGCTGCGCGGCACGCGCGAGGAAAGCACGGCGGCGGCGGACGCGCTGCTGCGCTGCGCGGACGCCACCCTGGCGCCGGAACTCGCCGCCTGGTGGGAGCGCGCGGAACCGCTGCCGCCCGAGGCGCGTTTCAGCCTCGCCTTGCTGTGCGCCAGCTTGGACTGCGCCGGGCCGGCGCCGGAAGAGCGGAGCCTCGATCCCGCCGAGGCGGCGCGGCGGCGCCAGTGGCAGGCCGCGCGGCCCTCGGCGCTCGACTAGTTGACGGTCGCGAGCGCCTTGAAGGCGCCGTAGAGCAGCAGTCCGAACACGGCGAAGACGGCCGCATTGTGAATGCCCTTGGGCACCGCGTGCTGCACGCTGGTGCGGCCGCGGCGATCCCAGGCGGTCGTGCCGGTCTCCATCAGTTCCTTGTAGGCCAGCGCCATGGTGATGAGCCACACGCCCGGCAGACCAGCGGCCAATCCCTGCAACAGCACCTGGAAGGAGCGCGACAAGGCTTCGCCGTAGCGGAGGAAGCGGCCTTCGGGATGCATGATGCGCACCCGGTACATCCACTTGCCCGGCGTCATGCCGAACAGGGAAAGAAAGGCCGCTTCGAAAAAGGTCCAGCCGATCAGGCTGCCGATCGAGAAGACGATGAAGAAGACGTTGACCGCCAGCGAGTTCTCCGGATCCGGCATCAGCGAGGCCGGCAGGAAGAGCAGCACCGCGATCTGGAACAGCACCAAGTCCACGATGCGCGCGCCGAAGCGCGCCCACGGGCGGTGCACCAAGAGCGCTTGGCGGGCCTCTTCGCGCGGCAGCGCGCGCATGCGCGAGCCCGGCTGCGGGACCGCGACGGCGCCGCCTTGAGCCGTGGCGGCACCTGCCGCTGCCAACGCGGGCGGAGCGGGCGGCGGCGGCGGCTCCTGCATCAGGGAGTTCACGCGCCCGGCCGGAGCCCAGCCTGCCATGCCCTCGGACCAGACGAGGGTCTCCTTCGGCAGCTCGCTGCGCAGGAAGCGGCGGCGGAGTTCTTCCTCGGCCACGGGGCCGCGCTGCTCGCCGCGCTCGGCATAGAACCAGAGTGTGCTCATGCGGGGTGACTGCTCCAGCGGTGCGGCAAGGCTAACACATCCCTCTCTTCGGCCTTTTCAGCCGCCGATTCCAGAGCTTCGCCACCGCAGCGCCACACAACCCAGCCAGAGCAGGCCTGCGATCACCCCGGCTGTGGGCCCGTAGGGCAGATCGGCCATGAGGGCGGGAACCCAGGCCAGCGCCGCGGTGAGCAAGGAAAAAATCAGGCTGAGGCCGAGAAATTGCCGCAGACTGCGCGCAGCGGCGCTGGCGGCCAGCGGCGGCAGGAAAAGCAGCGCGAAGACCAGCACCGGGCCCAAAGTCATCACGCCGCAGCCGATCACCGAGCCCAGCACCAGGGGTTGCAGGCCGAGCACGCGACGCAGCGGCAGTTGGAGCGCGACGGCTTGCTCCGGGTCGATGGCCGCGACCAGCAGCGTGCGGCGCGCCAGCCAGAGGAACGCGGCGCCGAGCAGGCCGACGCCGGCCAGGGCGCCGAAGTCGTGCAGGTCCAGGTAGAGGACGTCGCCGAGCAGCATGGTGTCGGCGTAGTTCTTGCCGCTGGGCAAGCGCGAGAGGAACACCAGGCTGATGGCGCCGGCGAACGCGAAGCCGCCGGCGAGCAGCGCCGGATTCGGCGCGCTGCGGCGCAGGCCATAGGCAAGCAGGGCGAGAAACGCCGCGCCCGCCGCGAAGGGCAGCAGGTAGAGCATCGGCGGATGGCCGTGCTCGAGAAAGAAGGTCTGCAGCGCGGGAAAATTGGGGAGCAGCCACAGCGCCAAGGCGACGCCGGCGGCGGCGAACTGCGGCACCGCCACGCCAAGAAAGGCTTCGCGGCGCAATTGCAGCAGCGCTCCGACTCCGGCCAGCACCGGCGCCACGAGCAGCGAGGCGGCGATCGAGATGCCGAAGAGATCCCAGTACTCGGCGAAGGATCCCATGCTCAGGCCGCCTCAGGCAGGACGCGCTGCACGCCTCCTTGGTCGGCGCGATAGGTGGCGGTGACTTGCCGAGCCACGGCTTCGGGATGGTGCGTGACCAGCACGACGGCGCCGCCGTCCCGGGCGCAGGCGGCCAGAACTTGGTAGATCGCCGCGGTTGCGGCTGCGTCGACGCCGGAGACCGGCTCGTCGAGCAGCAGCAACTGCGGCGCGCAGACCAGCGCGCGCGCCAGCAGCACGCGCTGCTTCTGGCCGCCGGAGAGAGTGGCAAAACGCTGTCGCGCGCAGCCGGACATGCCGACGCGCTCGAGCGCGGCCGCTGCCGCCAGGATCGCGCGGTCCCGGCCCCATCCGCCCATTTCGACCAAGTCCTGCGCCGTCAAGGGCAGATCGCGATCCAACTTCAACTCCTGCGGCACGAAGCCGACGCGCAAACCGGCGCCGACCGTGCGGCGTCCGCTCAGCAGCGGCAGCGACCCGAGCAGGGAGCGCAAGAGAGTGCTCTTGCCGCCGCCGTTCGGGCCGACCACCGCGATGAAATCGCCGGCGCGAACTTCGAAACTGACGCCGGTTAGCACGAGCGCCGCGCCGTAGCCGAGCTCCGCTTGTTCCAGCGCGGCGAGCGCGGCGCTCACGGCGCAGCCTCCGCCGCCGGCAGCTGATGGGCGCGGGCGAATTCCTCGACCACGGCGCCGATGAACTCGAGATAGGTTTCCTCCGGCCGCACGCAGCCGCAGGTGGTGCCCGATTTCACGAGTTTGACATCAGTGCCGTCGAGCAGGCGGCCGAGATGGCGCTCGTTGTACCAAGGCTCCATCAGCAGCACGCGCGCCTCCTTCTCGGTCAGGATGCGCTTGAGCGCGAGCAGGTGCGCCGCGTCGGGAGGAATGCCGGGTTTCGGCTCCACCTCGCCGGCGATGACCAGTCCGAAGCGCGCCGCAAAGTAGGGCCAGGAGCGATGGTAGGTGGCGAAGGCCTTGCCGCGCAGCGGCGCCAGCCGCGCAGTCCAGGCCGCGATGCGCCGCTGGGCGTCCGCGTCCCAGGCTTGCCAGCGCAGCTGGAAGTCCGCCTCGTGCGCGGGATCGAGGCGGCACAGGAGCTCGCGGATAGCGGCGGCCATGAGGCGGCCGTTCTCCGGATCGAGATTGAAGTGCGGATTGCCGCGCGGGTGAAGGTCGGCGCCTTGGCCGCGGTCGAGGCTGGCCGGCACTTCGAGAGGGACGATTTTGTCCGCCACGCAGCACCAGCCGGCTGCGCCGGGTTGGATGGCCGGGTTGCGGACCTTCTCGAGCAGGGCGGGCAAGAAGGCGTGCTCGTAGTCGAGGCCCATGCAGACCAGCCCGTCGGCCCTCTGCAGTTTGAGCAGCAGGGAGGCTTTGGGCAGCACCGCGTGGGGATCGGCGCCGACCGGCACCAGCAGTTCCACGCGCACGGCCGCGCCGCCGATCGCGCGCGTGAGATCAGCCAGGTCAGAAATCGTCACCACCACGTCGAGGGGCTCCGGCTTCTGCAAAGCGAAGGCGAGGAGGAGGGGCAGCATGATTACCAGTCGAGCGGGTGGCTGTGGTTGCCGAGGATCACCGTCCATTGCAGCGCGGCGGTCCAGGCGTTTTCACCGTCCAGCATGGCATCCTGCCCGATCTGCAGGCGGAGCCGGTTGAGCGGAGAAAGATGCCAGGTCAGGTAGGCGGCCTGCGACGAGGCGGCGTCGGCTCCGGTGAACCACTCCGCCCCTTGCGTGGTGCCGGCATCCTGCCACCAGCTCGCGAACACGCCCGCCGACCAGTTGGGGTTGAAGCCGTATTCGTAGTAGCCCCAGGTGCCGGCGGCGTCGCGATCTTCGAGCGCAGCGTCGGCCGTGTCCCAGGTCTCGCGGGAGTTGAGATAGAGCTCGATCGCCACGGTGTGCGCCGTCAGCGTCGTGGGATCCGGGAGGCGCCAGGTCAAATCCACTCCCAAAGTGGTCTGTGCCGCCTCGAATTCGGCGTCCACGGCGTCGTCGCCGTCCAGGTCGGCCTGCGCCGCCAGGCCCGAAGGCGTGTGCAGCAGGTTCATCCCCCATTGGAAGAAGCCGTGCAAGCCGACGTCGTGCTGCGCGGTGAGGCGGCCGGTGTACAGGAAACTCGAAGGGGTGCTGCGGCCCAGCGGTTCGCCGCCGAACTCGGTGCCGGGCTCCGGCGGGGCGTCCTCGTCGTGCGCATGGCCGCCGAATTCCGGCGCCACGCTCACGGACCAGCGCACGGGCAGATCGCCGACGCCGAACCAGTGGTGCAACTCGACGCCGGACACGTTCAATTCGCCGCCGAAGAACTCCTCGGCCGGACCGGGCATGAAGGCGTAAGAGCGGTCGTGCAAGTGCACGGTGTTCCACTTGCCGAAATCGGCCAGAAACTTGCCGCCGCGCAGGCTGAAGTTGCCGCCGAGATCGTCGAACCACATGGCCCCCTCTTCCAGCGCAACCTCGCTGGCTTCTCCCTCATCTTCGAAGGCGATGACGGCGTAAGCCCAGCCCAGCGGGTCGATCCGGCTGGCGAGGCTCACTTCCAGAGTGCGCAGGCGCGCCGAGTTGTATTCGGCGCCGTCCGCTTCGGAGGCGGTACCGATGAGGTCGAAGGCGACGGCCATCGCCGGGTTGAAAGAATTGTCAAAACGGGAGGTGAAGGTTCCTCCCGGGCCCATGAAGCCGGGGAATTGACCTGCGGAAGCGGGAGCCGGTTCTTGGACCAGAGCGCCCAACGACAGAGCGAGTGCGATGGAATGCATGACAGCGGGATCGGTGAGCCGGATCGGCTCGGAAGTCGGAAAGGTGAGCCTGGGCACTCGTGGCGCCGCAAGCGGAAGAAATTCCGAAATGCCGATCAGGCGCGCGGAGGCGCGCGGCCGCGGACCGTCAACCGCGGACGCTGGTCGCGGGGCACGAAGACGTCGGCCGCCTGCTGGGTGATGCCCGGGCCGGACGCGGCCGCCAAGGTCTCGGCCTCGCCGGCCAAATCCAGCGGACTGGCTCCGGAGCAGAGGCTGGCCGGCGCGCAGCCCCCGTCGTCTTCGTGCAGAGGCGCATGCAGCGCTCCCGCCAGGGCCAGCAGGCCCAGCAGCAGCAGACCGATCCGCGCGGCGGCGCCCATCCCGCGCAAGTATAGGGCGGAAGTTTTACTCTAGGCAGGTGGAAATCAGCGTGCTCGCCAGCGGCTCGGACGGCAACTGCGCCCTGATCGCGGCCGGCCGCGGCGACGACGCCGTGCACGTCGCCTTGGATTGCGGCATTCCGCAGCGTCCGGCGCGTGAGCTGGCCCTGCTGGCGGGCCGGCCGCTGACCAGCGTGGCCGGCGTGCTCTGCACTCACCGCCACTCGGATCACGCCACGCACGTCGTGGCCGTCGCCGCGCGCGCGCAGGCGCCCCTGTTCGCGCATCCCGCGGCGCTCGGCGCCAGCCGCGCCAATTCGGCCGGCGAAATCAAGCGGCGCGGCGTGCGCGTGATTCCGCTCGACGATCGGGTCGGCTTCACGCTCGGACCGCTGCATTGTCTGCCCGTGCGCCTGCCGCACGACGCCGAACCCACGTTCGGTTTCGTCTTCGAGGAATCCGGCGGCGCGCGCGCCGGCTTCTTCACGGACCTGGGCCACCTGCGCCCGCTCGAAGGACCGCTGCTCGACGGCGTCGAGACCCTGGTCCTCGAGTTCAACCATGACCGCGCGATGCTGCGCGCCGGCCCCTATCCCCCGATCCTGCAGGAGCGGGTGGGCGGCGAACTGGGCCATTTGGCGAACGAGCAGTCGGAGGAATGGCTCGCGGCCTTCGCTCCGCGCACGCTGCGCACTCTCGTGCTCGCCCATCTGTCGAGCCGTAACAACACGCCCGCGCTGGCGCAGGCGGCCGCCGAGCGCGGCCTGCGGCGCCGCGGCCTGACCGGGGTGCGCATCCTCACGGCGCGTCCGCGCGGCCCGATCCTGAC
>CAYVPL010000103.1:0-8972 GCA_964453755.1 uncultured Planctomycetales bacterium | reverse complement strand
CGTCCGCCGCGAGCCGCCGCGCCGGCGCCAGCGCGCGCGTGCCGGGCGCCTCGGCGCAGACCGCGAGGCTGCGTTGAAAGTCGAGTCCCGTCTCGAGATGGCGGCGGTTGAGCAGAGGGCCGCCGCGGGGCCGGCGCGCGGCGCGCCCTTCCAGGCGCAGGAAGGCGGCCATCCGCGCGGCCGGCAGCAGGCAGAGCGCTTCGGCCTGACCGCGTCCGCCGTGGCGGAATGCGGCGCGATAAGCGCGCAGGCCGGCGCCGGGAGTGGCGAAGTCGTGGCTCAGATCGGCGCCGCCGTCGTGCACGAGCAAGTTCGGCCAGAGCGGCCAGTCCCGTTCGTAGAGCGCGACCGGCAGTTCCGGCGGCAGCCCGCTCAGGATCTCCAGCAGTCCGGCCGTTTCGGCGCCGGGCCGCGGCGCCGGCACCAGCAGCAAATCGCAGCCGTCGGACCAGGGCAGCGGCGTGAGCCGGGCCAGAGTGGCGGGAATCCAGGGCGCCGGGTCGCCCTGCAGGAATCCGGCGCGGCGCGCCGCCGGCAGTCCCTCCACGGCAGGAACGCTGATGAGATTCGACGGCCGCCGGAGGAGAACGGGAAGGATGCGGCCCATGGCGCCTGGCCCGCAGCCTACTCCATGTACCCGAGCGCCTTCATCGTCTCGATCAGACGTTCTTCGTCGCTCTGGTTGCGGTCGCCGTCCTTCGCTCCGCGCGGCTCGAGCTTGAACTTGCCGCTGCGGCGCTGGACCGGATGGGCGGCGCGCCAGGAATCAGTGAAGCAATCTTCCATCACGCGTCCGTCCATGTGCTCGTCGATGGGCAGGCCGAGCAGGTGCAGGATGGTCGGCGCCATGTCGGCGATCTGCGGACCGCCGAGGCGCGCGCCCTCCTTGAAGATGCCGCGGCCCTCCCAGCCGTAGATGCCGTTGGTGCGGTGCATCGCGGGCCGGCCCTCGACGGCCTCTTCCGCGACCACGCCGTGCACCGGGCTGGGCGACATGTTGCAGGCGGTCTCAACCGTGACGCACTGAATGTCAGGCGCCAGGAACGCCTGCGGGCCGTCCCACAAATCTTCGCGCTTGAAGGCGCGCGAGATCACGCGCGCGCCGTCGGTGGCGCGCATCTCGGTGATCTTGCCGATGATCTCCTCGCGCAGGCGCTCGTACTCCGCGCCCGGCTCGACGATGCCCTGCGGCTCGCGGCCCTTGAGATTGATCAGCACGATGTCCTCGCCGCCGCTGAAGGAGGAATACGCGCGGGTGCGCGACCAGTCGATCATGTCCATGATCGTCTGCTCGTTGCTGGGCAGGCGCTTGCCCTGCTTGGCGCGGCGCGCCAGCACGCCGGTGCGGCGCAGCAGGCCGTGCCATTTGCGCAAGGACCACAGGCGCATGCGCTGCCAGCTGACGCCGCCCTTCAGCACCAGGTAGCCGTGGTCCACTAGCCACTTGTTCATGTAGTAGCGGTAGGTCAGCGGGCCGAAGCCGTGATCGGAGCAGGTGCCGAAGGCGACTTCGCCTTCCAGCGCCAGTCCTTTGGCGCGCAGGCGGCCGAAGGCGGCGTCCACGGCCTCGTAGATGCCGGCGAGCATGTTCTGCCGCGCCTCCCACTTGCCGGGATTCTTCTTCTGCCACTTCGGATCCTGATAGCACCAGGCCTGGTGGCTGGTGAGATCCACCTGGCGGAAGACCAGCGCGAAGAGGTCGGGGTCGTGATGGTCGAGCAGATGCTCGCCCATGCGGGTGATCTGCTCGATCACGTGGTGGAGGCTCTTGACCGCGGCCTCTTCCCCGGAAGTGTGAAAGAGAATCTCCGGCTCGTTGTCAGCCGGGACGTCGCCGATCGCCTTCTGCAGTTCGGCGCGCAGCTCCGGCGGCCAGATGAAGTCAGAGTTGCGGTCCGGCGTGAGGAGGCCGCCGATCATCGCGCCGTTGACTTTCTCGACCGGAAATGTCAGAGGCATCGTGACGACGCAGACCTTCTTGCCGGCGTCGCTGGCCAGCTTCCAGATCGAGGGCGCCTGCACCGAGTCCCAGGAAATCACCGGGCGCACGTAGCCGCCGTGGCGCTGTTCGCGGAAGAAAAAGACGCCGTGCTTGCCGGGGTGAACGCCGGTCTGGAAGGAGGTCCAGGCCAGCGAAGAATTCGGCGGGACGGTGCTCTTGAGCGGGCCGTGCACCCCGGCCTGCATCAGGGCGGCCAAATTGGGCAATTTCCCGGCGGCCACCATCGGTTCGATGATGTCCCAGGTGGCGCCGTCGATTCCGGCAAAAACGACGCGACGGCGCGGGGAGGGGCTCACAGGGTGGCTGGCGTGGAGGGCGTTTCCGAAGGGATACCGGGGGAATTCTAGGTTCGCCGGAGCCGCTTCTCACGCGGCCGCAGCGCCGCCGCGGAGCCGCCGCAGGATCTTCGTGACCGCCGGGTCGGTGAGGCCGAGCAGCAGGCAGGCGCCGAAGTAGAACGCCCCCCCTGCCAGGGCGCCCAGGAAGGGCCGTTCCTGCCAGCCGAGCAGCTGCAGTCCGCCGAACATCAGCGCCGCGAGCAGAAGATAGGGCAAGGCGCCGGCCAGGATGCGCAGCGGGTGGCCGAGCACGCGGCCGACGATCGTCATCTTGAGCAGGAATTCGATGCCGGCGGCGGCGGCGGCGGAGTACGCGGCGCCGAGCACGCCATAGCGCGGCACCAGCAGGAAGTTCAGCAGCACGGACGCGCCGGCCAGCACGGCGCCGATCCACGGGATCATGCGCTCGAGGCGCGGCACGCCCATCATCACCATGCCCACCGGGCCGCCGATGCAATCGAGATAGGTGGCGATCAGCAGAAAGGGCAGCACGGCCGCAGTCGAGGCCAGCAGGAATTCCGGCATGCCGTTCACGTACTGACTGCCGAACCAGGCGCAGACCGGCGCGGCGTAGAAGAGCAGGCCCGCCGCCATCGGGGTGGCCCACCAGGCCTGCCAGCGCACGGCGCGCGCGTAGGGCTCGCGCAAGGGGCTGAGATCTTTGCCTTCGGCGGTCCAGCGGGCGAAGCGCGGCCAGAGCGCGGTGCTGAAAGCGAGCGTGATGGTGTGAAAGACGATGGCGAGGCGGATGCCTTGCCCGTAGAGGCCGCGCGCGTCGTCCGGATCCGCCGTCGCCGAGAAGCCGGCGATGAGCACGCCGAGCAGCAGCAGATCGAGGCGGTTGCGCACCACGCGCAGAATGCGGAAGAGCGCGATGAAGCCCGAGGCGCGGATCAATTGCCAGGCGGCCGCGATGCTGGCGGCCGCGGGCGCGGCGCCGGCCAGCAACTCGCGGCCCACGAGGCGGTTGATCAAGACGCAGCGGCCGCAGGAGCCGATCAGGAAGCAGGCGAAGATGCCCTCCAGGCGCCAGGCCGGCGGCAAGAGCACCATGGCCGCGACGGCTCCGCCCGCGCGCGCGGCGCCGGTGGCGATTTCGATGAGCGCGGGCCGCGCCATGCGCTCGAAGCCCTGGAACATCGCGTCGCCGAGGCTGCCGAGCGCGTCCAGGAACACGATCAGCACGACCGCGCCGTAGAGCCACCACTTGCGCGCCGCGCCCTCGGGATCCTGCCATGTCTCGTAGCCGAGCCATCCCGTCATCAGCAGCATGGACAACGCGCTGCCGAGCAGCATGGCCGCGCGGCCGTTGGCCCAGAGGCCGGCGGCTTCGCCCGGCCGGCGCGCCACTTCGCGCGTCACGATCAGGGGCACGCCGAAGGATCCGATCATGCTGCCGAAGAACTGCAGCGTGACCAGCAGCGCGTAGAGGCCGTTCTCGTCCACGCGCACGTGGCGCGGCAGAACCAGGCCGAAGAAAGCGTAGATCGCGACGCTGAAAAATTTCGCCAGCGTCAGGAGAATCGTGTTTCGCGCGAGCGACGCCACGGTCTCAGGACTGCGCGTACAGCGGGATCAGCGTGGTCTGCAGGCGGCGGAAGAGGTCGGCGGTGGCGCGCGTGTCGCGCAGGCAGTAGCTGGCGATCTCGTCGTAGCGCCCGGCACGCGCCTTGTCCGCGACTTGCGAGCCGTCCATCTTGCCCTTGGGCGACTCGACGCCGAAACGGCGGCACCAGAAGTCCAAGGTGTAGGTCTCGCGCACGGCGCCGAAGAAGTCCAGCAGCTCCTGCAGGTCGCAGTGCTCGCGGATGCTGAAGCGGCTGCCCAGGAACTGCCGCGTCGGCGCGACGCCCAGCATCGCCGAGCGCACCAGCAGCACCGGCACGTCGTAGCCGCGGCCGCGGTACGTCACCACGGTGCCCCATTTGGCGGCCAGGCTCCAGAATTCCTGCAGGATCTCGCGCTCGTTGCCGCGGTAGATCTTGGTGCCCGGCATCTCGTCGAAGTCCTCCCACTTGCAGCCGGAGCCGTGCGACAGCACGCCGCCGGTGTCGCGCTCGAGGTTCCACATGCCGATCGAGACCACGCGGCCGAGCCCGCGCATCAGGGCGAGGCGATGCGGCACGCCCTCCGGATCGTCGCCGACCTTGCGCGCGCGCTCGAGCAGGTAGTGGCGCGTGGCTTCGTCCACTTCCTCCCAGGCCAGGCCGGCCACCTCGATGTCAAAGGCGTGCACGGGCCCGCGCAGGCCGCGCGGCACGGCCGGCGGCACGGAGGCCTCGGGCGCCGCCGGGCTCACGGCTTCGCGTCGAGGGGCACGTCCCCCTCGTGGACGGTCAGAACCGGCACCTTGGCGGTGCGGACGACTTTCTCCGCGGTGGAGCCGAGCAGGATGTGCGCCAGCCCGCCGCGCCCGTGCGTGGCGATGACGATCACGCTGCACTTCCGCTCGAGCGCCAGATCCACCAGCGCCTGCGCTGGCTTGCCGCGCTCGATCAGCAGCGGCTCGACCTGCGCGCCGAGCGCGCGCACTTTTTCGGCGGCGGCCGCCAGCGCCTTCTCGGCGCCGCGGCGGAATTCTTCACGGTAGTGGCCGACGTCGAGCGCGCCGGGAGCCATGTAGTTGGCGAAGACGGGCGCGGTGGCGACGAGGTCGTCCTCGAGCGCGTGCACCAGCAGCACCTGCCCCTGATTGCTGGCGGCGAGGCGCGCGGCCCAGGGATAGGCAGCCTCGGCCTGGGCCGAGAAGTCCGTGGCCAGGAGGACGCGGCGGAACATGATGCCAGCAGATTACTTCGGCTTGGGGGGCGGTTGGCCCCCCCCGATTCCGGTGTAGCCCAGCTCGGCCAGGTTCTTGACGTATTCCTCGCTGACGCCGGGCATGGGCTCGCGGGGCCGCTGCGCTGGCCGGAATTTCGGAGTCGGCTGGCGCGCGGCTTCCGGATGGGCGGTGCGCCAGGTCTCGGACAGGAGGCCGCGCAGTCCGTTGGGCCGCATTTCCTGCAGGCCGGCGATGCCGAGCAGATCGCAGACGAAGGGAGCCACGTCGCGGATGTCGCCCAGGCGCCGCGCCTCCGGCGCAAGGAGACCCTGGCGCTCCACGCCCGTTCCGGAGAGGACGAAGATGCCCGGCTCGCCCTCCTGGTGATTGCCGGACTGCAGGCTCGCCGGTTCGCTGGTGTAGTAGGCGCGCATGCCGTGGTCGGACATCAGAATCACCACGCGCTCTTCCGGCAGGCGGTCCAGGATCTCGCCCAGCCAGGCGTCCAGCTCCTCGTAGGACTTGCGGACGAACGGTCCGAGGAAGTCCTGCTGGTCCTGAGGAATGATGAAGGAATAGGCCTGCGGCTGGTGGTACTTCCAGAACAGGTGGCCGACCACGTCGGTCGAGCCGAAGTACACCAAGTTGAGGTCGGAGACCTCCTCCTCGAGCAGGTCGCAGAAGATGCGCAGGTGCGTCCGGTCGCCGACAGTCGAGGCCAGGAAGTTGCGCTGGCGGATCGCCACCCGCGCGCGCTCCTCCTGATTGGCGATGGTGGCGGAGGGGAAGACGCCGAAGCGCTCGATGTGGGTGTCCACGTGCACGCCCTTCGGACCGCCCTCTTTCAGTCGCGGCGCGATCCGCTCGTCCAGCGCTTCGGGCCAGCTCAGTTCGGGCAGGCCGTTGGCCCACACACCGGCCTTCCACATCAGCGCACCCTGCGCCTGCGCCGCATAGGAAGAGACGACGCGGCCGTGGCGCAGCTGCTCCGCCGGCCAGGACACCCACCAGGCCACCGAGGTCACGCTGAGGCCGGCAGCGTCGGCCAGATTCCACAGCGCCGGCACCTTGCGGCACTCGGAGGTGTAAGGCAGGCCGCCCGGAATCGGCGTGCCGCGCGCGTCCGTCTCGCTGAAGTAGGGAATGCCGTGCGCCCGCGGCTCGCGGCCGGTGGCGATGGTGGTCCACAGCGCCGGTGAGAAGGTCGGCTCCATGGTGGCGAGGCGGCCGCCGACGCCCTCGTCGAGCAGGCGCTGCAGGTTCGGCATCTTGCCCTCCTTCAGCAGCGGCTCGACCACGCTCCATTCGACGCCGTCGGCGCCGATGAGGATCACGGGCGGACGCTTCTCCGCATGGCTGCACGAAGTCAGGACCAAGGCAGCCAGCAGGAACGCCCCGCCCCGGCCGCGGAGGGTGCCGAACATCATCCCTTCATCCTAGCCGGCGGCGGCGCAGCAGCAGAAAGGCGCCGATCCACAGCGCGAGCATGAAAGCGTCGCCGGCGCGCGCGGCGGGATCCGCGCGCCCGCCGATGCTGCCGGCGCAGCCCCCGCCGCCGAGATCCATGCCGGAGCCGCCGGGATTCTCGGAATCCGAGCCTTCGAAGGTGAAGCCTTGGACGAAGGCTGCTTGGCCGGTGGCCGTGACGGCAATCAGGCCGTAGGTGCCCGCCGCGGGCGAACTGGCGGTGATCGCGTCCACGCGCCCGGGCGAGAGCACGTCGATCGAGGCCGCGTGCGCGCCGCCGAGCGCGCTGATCGAATCCACGCCGAAGCGCACTTCCACGACTCCGTCCAGGCGCAAGCCCTTCAGGCGCACGCGCGTGCCGCCCGCGCGCGGCCCGCGGTCCGGCGTGAACTCCGTGATCTGCGGATCTTCGGCGGCGACGAACTCGAAGGCGGAGCTGACGAGGGTCTCGGGCTCGCCCGGATTGCGCAGCAGCAGATCCACGGGGCCGACGGCGTGCGCGGGCGTGGTGACGCGCACGAGTCGCGCGGACAGCCAGGTCACGGCCAGCGGCAGGCCGCCGAGCTCCACTTCCATGTCGGGCGCGAAGGATCCGCCGTTGATGAGAAGCGTCGTGCCCCCCGCCGCCTGGCCGGCCGACGGGAAGAGGCGCTGAAACTCCGGATGCGCGGTGAAGTCGAAGGAATTTTCGAGGCGCACCTGCTGGCCGTCCGGATTGTGCACGGCGACGCTCACGGTTTCCGGCGCGTGGGCTGGCGTGGTGGCGATGAGCGTCGTGGCATCCACGAATTCGACTGCGAGCGCCTCGATGCCCCCGAAGAGCACGTAGGCGCCGTTTTGAAAGCCGGAGCCTGTGAGGGTGATCGGGTCGCCGCCGCTGGCGCTGCCGGATGGGACGGAGAGTTGTTGGAGGTCCGGCGCGGGCGCGACGAGATCCATGAGGCCCGTGGCCATTTCGAGGTTGCCCGCGGGGTCGCGCACGTAGACGTCGTACTGGCCGAAGGGCGCGTCGGAGGAGGCAGTGACGAAAGCGCGCACCCAAGTCGAGGTGCTGGTCACGCTGCCGACGGTCAGGTGCGGGCTCTTGACCAGGAAGTCCATCTCGTCCGCGGTGAAGCCGCTGCCGAAGACCGTGACGAACTGGCCCTGATTGCGGCGCAGGACCACCGGTGAGAAAGTGGCCTCCGCGAGCGGATGGTTGGCCGGCATGGCCAGATTGCCGCACACGACGTTCCCCCCCCCCGCCACCGGGAACACGGTCGGCGTGCCGAAGCCGCCGTAGAAGGCGGCGGCGAAATTCAGGCCGACGCTGCCGTTGCCCGTCAGATTGCCGGCGCTCATGCCGCCTTCGAGCGGACAGGCGTAGACCTGATAATTGCCGACCGGCACGCCCTTCATCACCCAGCTGCCGTCCTCGCCGGTGAGCGCGGTGGCGATGAGGCGGCCGTCGTCGGCGTCGATCGCGCACACGGCAGCGCCGGGCACGCCGTTGCCCGAGCGCCGGATCACGCCGGAAAGGCGCGTCTGGCTGGGCTGCTCCGCCACGGCGATGGCGCCGCTGCGGTCGTCGAGGCTCAGCGAGCGATGCAGCCATTGCTTCGGGCTGACGTAGGGCCACATCGAGCCGCCGAGCGTGGGCGAGTGATCGAGGCCGATGAAGTGGCCGAGTTCGTGCGTCAGGACGTCCTGCACGTCGAAGGTGTCGTCCGCGCCGTCGGTGGACCAGTCGTAGTCGATGCCGTTGAAGATCACGTCGGCGTCGAGAATGTTGCCGCTGCCGGTGTCGTAGGAGATCGGCGTGAGCGCCACGATGCCGGAATTCGGGGGGAAATAGCCGGTTTCGCCGGCTTCGTCCCACATCACGACGTGCGTCGGGCCCGCGGGGCCGGCGGCGACGTCGGCGCCCCGGGTGAACTCGATTTGTGAGCCGCCCACCGATTCCCAGGAGGAGAAGGCGTGCTGGATGGCGGCTTCGTGCGAGCCGTCGGCGATGTCCGCGCTGCCCGCGACGTGCAGGTTCCAGCCGATGTTCGGCGCGGACCAAGTCAGGATGCGGCCGTTGATGACGATGCGCACGTACGCCTGGGCTCCGCCCACGCCGACCAGCGCCAGCGCGAGCAACACCGCGCAGGCCAGGCCGAAGCGGCGCGCCGCCCTAGCCTTGGCGTTCGACTTCGGCGAGGATGGCGGCGACGAAGGCATCGTGATCGCGCGGCGCGAGCGGCGCGTGAGGGTCCAGGGAAAGCACGCGGCGGACGCCGCCGACGCGGTCGGCGAAGACTTCGAAGGCGCCCGCGCCCAAGCCAACGGGCAGGCGCCAGCCTGGTCCCGTGGTTGGAGCGCTCAGGAAGAGGATGAGGCGCTGGCCAACGCGCCACTGCGGCAGGCCGGGCAGCACGAGGCC
>CAYVPL010000102.1:0-9075 GCA_964453755.1 uncultured Planctomycetales bacterium | reverse complement strand
GTCCAGTTCTACCTGACGCTGCTGGACAGCTACATCCCGGATCCCAAGGAGCGCCACGAGGCCTTCGCGGCCATCCACAACATCCCGTCCATCAAGCGCAAGGCCGACTTCTGCTTCAAGTGGATGGATTCGGTCAACGAGATCGACCGCCTCGACACCGAGGAGAAGCGCCGCAAGTTCCTGCTCAACCTGACCTGCTTCGCCGCCTGCGTCGAGGGGCTGTTCTTCTTCGCCGCCTTCGCCTACGTCTACTTCCTGCGCAGCAAGGGCCTGATGAACGGCCTCGCGTCGGGCACCAACTGGGTGTTCCGCGACGAGTCCTGCCACATGAACTTCGCTTTCGAGGTGGTGCACACGGTCCGCGACGAGGAGCCGGGCATCTTCGACGAGCGCATGCGCCGCGACATCCTGGCGATGATGCAGGAGGCCGTGGAGTGTGAGATGGCCTTCGCGCAGGACCTGCTGCAGGGCGGCATTCCGGGCCTGTCGCTGCAGGACATGCGCCAGTACCTCCAGTACGTGGCCGACTGCCGGCTCAAGAACCTGGGCATCGAAGCGCACTACGGCTCGCGCAACCCCTTCGGCTTCATGGAGCTGCAGGACGTCCAGGAATTGTCGAACTTCTTCGAGCGCCGCGTGTCCGCGTATCAGATCGGCGTCACCGGCGAAGTCAGCTTCAGCGAGGCGTTCTAGGCGGCGGCTCGCGGGGCGGCGGAGGCGCCGCGCCCGAGCCGGCTTCGGCAGGCGGCGGATCGCCGCCTTCGAGGGCTTCCTGGATTTCGCGCGCCCCCTGGCGCAGGTCCTCTTCCGTCGCGGCCTCGCCCTGGAACAGATAGGAGGCGCCGATCGCGATCAGGAGCAGAATCAGGAAGATCAGGAACAGCTGCAGGGCGGCGCGAAACAACAGCACGCCGATCGCCACCAGCACGATCCCGAGCAGGACGGCCAGCACCAACTGCGTGTCCAGCAGGTGCTGATACCAGGCAATGAGGGGAGGCAGCCGCATGCCCTCAGCCTAGAAGCGCGGGCTAGGATGATGCCGTGGCTGGAATCCCCCACCGCATCGCCCCGTCGCTGCTGGCCTGCGACTTCACGCGCCTCGGCGCGGAGCTCGCGCGCGCCGAAGCCGCCGGCGCCGATTGGCACCACGTGGACGTCATGGACGGGCACTTCGTGCCCAACCTGACAATCGGCCCGCCGGTGATCGAGAAGATCCGCGGCGTGGCGCGCCTGCCGCTGGACGTGCACCTCATGATCGAGGAGCCGGCGCAGTGGGCCCAGCGCTACGCCGACGCCGGCGCCGACCTGCTCAGTTTCCATTACGAAGCCGCGCGCGACGACTTCGAGGCCACGCTCCGCGCCTTCCGCGCCACCGGCAAGAAGGTGGGCGTGGCGGTGAACCCGCCCGCCGCCGTCGAGCCGCTGCGCCCCTATCTCGATCAACTCGATCTCATCCTGGTGATGAGCGTCCACGCCGGCTTCGGCGGCCAGTCTTTCCTGCCGGAGGTGCTGAGCAAGACGCGCCAGTTGCGCGACTGGGGCTTCGCCGGCGACCTGGAAATGGACGGCGGCATCACGGACCAGACCATCGGCGTCTGCGCGGCGGCCGGCGCCAACGTCTTCGTCGCCGGCACCTACCTGTTCCGCGCGCCGGACTTTCCGCAGGCGCTGCGCGCGCTGCGCGCCGCCGCCAGCCCCGCGCAGGCCGCCGCCCCGCGATGAGCCCGGGCAGCGAGCCGGATGTCACGGTCCTGCTCGCCGAGCTGGCGCGCGGCTCTTCGAACGCCGCCGAACGCCTGTTTCCGCTGGTCTATCGCGAGTTGCGCCGCATCGCCGCGGTGCAGATGCGCGGCGAGCGCAAGGATCACACCCTCGAGCCGACCGCGCTGGTGCACGAAGCGTTCCTGCGCCTGGCCGGTTCCTCCGAGCTGCATCCCAAGAATCGCGCGCACTTCTTCGCAATCGCGGCCCAGGCCATGCGCCGCATCCTCGTGGATCACGCGCGGCGGCGCAAAGCGGCCAAGCGCGGCGCCGGCGATCGGCCTGCCGCTCTGACCGACGTCGCCGATCCGGAAACCGATCCCGACGGCTACGTCGTGGCGCTGAGCCAGGCGCTCGACGAACTGTCGCAGCTCGATCCGCGCCAGGCGCGCATCGTCGAACTGCGATTCTTCGGCGGCATGACCATCGAGGAAACCTGCGCGCTGCTCGACGTCGGGCACGCCACCGTCGAGCGCGACTGGAAGCTGGCGAAGGCCTGGCTGCACCGGCGCATCCGCGACCGGGCCGGCGCGTGACCGGCCAGCCCGACTGGGAGCGCGTCAAGGATCTCTTCGACCGCGCCTCCGACGTCGAAGCCGCCGCGCGCGGCGCCTGGCTGGCCGAGGAGTGCGGAGGCGACGAGGCGCTGCGCCGGGAAGTCGAATCGCTGCTCGAAGCTGCGACCAGCGCGCCCGATCTGCTCGACGCGCCGATCGTGAATTTCATGCCGGAGCTGCTCTCCGCCAGCCCGGACGGGCTCAAGCCCGGCGACGAGATCGGCGCCTACAAGCTGCTCGAGCGCATCGGCGTCGGCGGCATGGGCACGGTGTGGAAGGCGGCGCACACCGCGCGGCCGCAGGAGCCGGTGGCGCTGAAGGTGCTGTGGCAGGGCGCCGAAACTCCCAACATCCTCAAGCGCTTCGCCAACGAGCGGCACAGCCTCGCGAGTTTGCGCCATCCGAACATCGCGCGCCTGCTGGACGGCGGGCTCAGCGCGCAAGGCCGGCCCTTTCTGGTGATGGAGTTCGTGGACGGCCTGGCGCTGGACCGCTACTGCGACGAGCGCGGCCTGGGCCTGGAGCGGCGCCTCGAGATTCTGCGCGCGGTCTGCGACAGCGTGCACTTCGCGCACCGCAACCTGATCGTGCACCGCGATCTCAAGCCGGACAACGTGCTGGTGACCGCCGACGGCACGCCCAAACTCCTGGATTTCGGCATTTCGAAAATCCTCGGCGCCGAGGGCAGCGACAGCACGGTGACGCTCACCGAACTGCGCGCCATGACCCCGCAGTACGCCAGCCCCGAGCAGGTGCGCGGCGAGCCGGTCACGACCGCCTCGGACGTGTATTCCCTCGGCGTGATGCTCTACGAACTGCTCACCGGCCGCCGGCCCTACCGCGTGCCCGCGGTGCTGAGCGTGGCGGCGCAGCGCGTGATCACCGAAATCGAGCCGCCGCGGCCGAGCACGGTGGTGGTGCGCGCGCCGGAGCCGGAGGAGACCAAGCGGCCGGAGACGGCGGGCGCGGCCGGCATCAGCGAGCGGCGCGGCCTGCGGCCCGAGGCGCTGCGCCGCGCGCTCGCGGGCGATCTTGACAAAATCGTGATGATGGCGATGCGCAAGGATCCGGCGCGCCGCTACGCCTCGGCGGGCCACCTCGGCGAGGAGATCCGCCGCTACCTGATGGGATTGCCGGTCGAGGCGCAGGACGACACCTTCGCCTACCGCCTGCGCAAATTCGTGCGGCGCAACCGTCTGGCGGTGACGGCGGGCGGCCTCGTGCTGGTCTCTCTGGTGGGCGGCGTCATCGGCATCGCCTGGCAAGCGCGGCTCGTCGCCGAGCAAGCCGACTTCGCGCGCTCGGAGGCCAGCGTGCTGCATCGCGTGGTCGAATTGTTGAACTATTCGCAGCGCGAACACGCCGAGGAGACGGCGCGCGGCGGCACGCGCACCGTGGCGGAAGTCTTCGAGAATTTCGCCAACGACCTGCGCCAGGAGATGCAGGCCGAGCCGCGCGACCTGGCCGCGCTCGACGGCGCCATCGGCGAAACCTACGTGGCGCTCGGCATGCTCGAGCCGGCCGAGGAAGTGCTGCGTGAATCGCTCGAGATCCGGATCGAGCTCTATCCGGAGAACCATCCTGAGATGGCGGAGGCCCGCTATCGCCTGGCCAACGTGCTGGCGCAGCGCGGCGACCTGGAGGCGGCGCAGCCTCTCGCGGAAGAGGCGCTGCGCGTGTGGCGCCGGAGCTGGGGCTCCGACCACGCGGACCTCGGGCAGGTGCACGCGCTGCTCGGGCTCATCCACGAGCAGCGCCAGGATCTGCCCCGCGCTCTCCTCCATCTGCCGGAGGCGGCGCGCATCTTCGGCGAGCACTTCGGCGACGCGCACCCGCGCACCCTGCAAGTGCTCGAATCCTGGGCCCGCGTCGCGAACCGGCTCGGCGACCATGCCGCCGCGGAAGCGGCCGCGCGCCGCGCCGAGGTCGGCTGGCGCGCGCATCGCATGCCGCAGCCCGGCAGCCTGACCCGCGTCAGCCTCGAGCGCGCGCGGGCCCTGGTGCACCTCGGCCGCGCCGAGGAGGCGCGCGTCCTGCTGGCGCAGATCCGCCTGGAGAACACGGCCGTCCTGGGCGCCGGCCACCCGCTTTCCGCGGAGATGGAATTGCTCGAACGCATGCTGAACGAACCGGGCGGCTGAGCGCGGCCGGCCGTAGAATGAAGCCATGGCGTTCCGCCTGCGCCGCAAGAAGGATCTACCCGGCGGGCTGTGGTCCAAGTGCCCGGCCTGCGCGAAGATGATCTACAACAAAGACCTGGAGGCGAACCTCTCGGTCTGCCCGGAATGCGGGCATCATCATTCGCTCGGCGGCCGGCGGCGCGTGGATCTGACCGCCGATCCCGGCTCCTTCGAGGAGTATTTCGCCGACCTCAAGCCCACCGACCGGCTCGGCTTCGTGGACGCGGTGCCCTACGCCGAGAAGTTGAAGCAGGCGCAGTTGAAGACCGGCAACCACGACGCCTGCCTGGTCGGCATCTGCACGATCGCCGGGCAGCCGGCGGTGATGGCGGCCCTGGATTTCACGTTCATGGGCGGCTCGATGGGCGAGATCGTCGGCGAGAAGGTGGCGCGCGCGGTGGAGCTGGCCGGCTCACGCAATCTGCCGGTCGCGATCTTCAGCGCCTCGGGCGGCGCGCGCATGCACGAGGGCGCCATCTCGCTGATGCAGATGGCCAAGACCTGCGCGGCGCTGCACCGCTATCGCGAAGAGGGCGGCTACTCGCTGTCCATCCTCACGCATCCGACGACCGGCGGCGTCACGGCCTCCTTCGCCAGCGTCTGCGACGTGACGGTGGCCGAACCGGGCGCGCTGATCGGCTTCGCCGGCCCGCGCGTGATCCAGAACACCATCCGCCAAGAGTTGCCGCCGGGCTTCCAGCGCGCCGAATTCCTGCTGGCGAAGGGGCAGGTGGATCTGATCGTGCCGCGCGCCGAGATGCGCGAGCGCCTGGGCGTGCTGCTGGCCTACGGCGGGCAGCGCCGCAGCCAGAAGCGGGCCTGAGAAGGGCTCAAGTCCGGCGCCGGATCGGGCCGATGGAGGGGTGGATTCACCTCCATGGGCACCCCCCATTCCTCGCAGCGGGCGCGTGCGCTCGTGCTCGACGCGGACGCCGCCGAAGCCGGCGCGTTGCTCGTCGCGCTGGAAGAGTTGGGCTTCCTGACCGACCACGCCGCGCGGCCGAACACGGCGAATGCGCTGCTGCAGGTGGCGGAGCAGGAATGCGCGCCTTATGAAGTGCTCGTGGTGTCGAGCATGGTCAGCGGCATCTGCGGCCTGGATCTGGCCGCGGCTCTGGCCCTGCGCGTGCGCGCGCGGCCGCACACTTTCCTCAGCAGCGGTCCCTACTCGGCGCCCGATGCCGAACTGCTGCGGCGCGCGCGCTGCGACGGCTTGTTCTTGCGGCCGTGGCGCGAGGAGCAATTCCTCGCCGCCTTGGCGGCGGTGATTCCGGCCGAGCGACTGCGCGCGATCCGCGCCGCGAAGCAGATCGGCCTACTGGCGATCTGAGGCAAGCCGGGTCTACGCGTCGCGCGCCTCGATCGGCGGCGCGGCGGCTGCTCCGGATGCGGCAGCCGACTTCTGCTCTTCCAGCCATTCGACGTGGCGGAGAATGCGCTCGAGCATGCGCAGGTCGCGGCGGTCGAGCGGCTGGGCCAGCGTGCGGCGCAGCGTGTTGACGATCTCGGGCTCCGGCTGCGGGAAGCGCGCCTGGCGCAGCGCGTCGAGGGTCTTCTGCGCGAGGCGCCGCTTGTCTTCGTCGCCGGCGAAGCGGCCGGCGCCTTCGCGGGAGGGTCCGACTTCGACCGGCGGCAACGCCACGCGCCCGCGGAACCATTCATAGAGGGCGAGCGCGACGGCGTGCGAGAGGTTGAAGGAGCCGAGGCCCGGCGTGGGGATGCGCACGAGCAGCGAGCAGCGCTCGCAGATCTCGCTGTCGAGGCCGCGGTCTTCGGGGCCGAAGACCAGCACCGGCAGCGCGTCCAGGCCCCACGCGGCGGCGGCGGCGGGCAGTTCTTCGAGCGGGATCGGGTCGCGCCGGTAGCCGCTGCGCGCGGTGAAGCCGACGAGGTGCGAGCGGCCGGCGACGGCCTCGTCGAATCCGCGCACCTCGCGCAGGGCCGCCAGTTCCTCCAGCGCCATCGAGCCGGTGCGCTCGGCGTCCGTGTTGCGCCAAGGCACGCCGCCGACGCTCCACCAGTCGCGCAGCCCGTAGTTGGCCAGCAGCCGGGCGATGAAGCCGAGATTGCCGCCGTGCTGCGGCTCCAGCAGCACCAGGCGCGGGTCCGGCAGGGTCATGGCGGAATTCTAGCCGCCGGAGCCGGTTCAGAAGGTTTCGTCGGGGAAAGCGGCGCGCAGGGCTTCGTGCACCGAGCGCAGGTATTCGGCGTGCGAGGCGCGCACGCGATCGAGGACGGCGCGGGCTTCGGGAATGAGTTCTGCGGTCGCCTCGCCTATTCCACCGAAGGCCTGAGGGTAGCCGGATTCTCCTCTCGCTTGGGCACTGCAGTGGAAGGAGAACTGGTACTCCGTCCAAGCCTGACCCCATGCGCGCAGACTGCGGGTACGAATGTCGGCCAATTGCGCAAGCAGGGAGTCGCTCGCGCTGAGATCGGAGGTGACGTCCCGCCCCATGAGAAAGGCGGCCAGGATTTCCGGAGCGTAATCCAGCGTTTGCTGCTGGATGGAGTTTGCCTCGTCTTCGCGCCAGCGCTTCACCTCGCTGGGAGGCAACCGGGTGAAGAAGGTCGCCTGGTTCTGCAGCACTCCACGAATGTGATCCATGTCTTCGAGCAAGAGATCCTCGAATGCATGCTTTGGAGGAACGGGCACGACTCCAACATCGGCGAGTCGCTTCAACTCCTTCTCGTAAGGCATCGGCGTTTGCTCGCGCCGCATCTTCTCCAGGATCTGCTTCCGCGGCCCGTGAATTCTTGCACGGAGTTCTGGATCCCCGAAGTACTTGCGCCAGCGAGCGACGAAGTCGGCTTGTGGATCGACGGTTTCGCGCTGGATCTCCACCGCTGGTGAAGACGGTGAATCGCCGGTCAATGCGGCAGGCTTGGCAGTCACGGCCTCCGCCTCCGGTGTCGCGGACTCTTGCGTGACCCCGGGTTTCCGATCCAGAATCCAAACCCCCAAGACCAGCAGGCCGAGCGCCAAGGCGACCAGAAATGCATTGCGCACTCGGGGCATCATCGCGACGAGTAACTTGGAACGTACATCACAATGAGAGAAGGCTAAGAAAAGGCCGTGCCGGAGCGGCCAAGGCTCAAACTCTACCATGGGCGTCCAGCGAAACGGATTGCACTCCGTGGGTCACGAGTCACCTGCACCCCTTGCACCTGCCCGGGCCCGCCGCACCAGTAGCACCAGGTGGTTACAATCATCTTTCGACCTTCGCGCCGAGCATCACGTGTTGCGCGCCGTCGTACACTGGCGCATCGAAAGCACGGCCGAGGCTCAGGAGGAAGCCTTGACTGACAGCGCAGGCAAGCAGCTAGAACGAACCGTTGCTCTATGCTCGGACGCTATGATCCGAGAGCATAGAACTCCTGGTGGACTTTCGCCTGCTGCCAGAGGTGAGCGTCACGGTCCCGAACGGGCCCACACCGATCACATCCCTCCACGCGCTGGCAAGCGACCAGATGTCTTTCGCGTCGACGGTGACCCAGAAGGGCCTTGTACTATTCTCGCCACTCACGCACCCCCATTCCGTTGAGTAAACCGCTAGTCGGGATCTTTATCTGCCTTCTCCTAGGAAGTGCAGCCTTCATGCTGTTCGGCGAGGAGCAAGGAGACCGCCCGATTGCAGGCAGCCAGCACATCTCGACTGATTTACCTGCTGAGGCTTCGACGGCCAGCCAACCAGAGAATGACCAGCCAAGCAGAACCGCCGCCGGCAGCCAAGGCGCCCGCACCGTTGCAGAGTCTCGTACGTCCTCCTGGAAGGAGGATCCCGAATTATTCAACGCGATCGTTGCCACCTTTAACTCCACTTTTGACGAGAAGGTCGCCTTTTCTACTCTCGATGCTGAGAAAAAGCTCGTAGGTGACATGGCGCTCAAGCGGTCAATAGCAATGAGCGGTGCAACCACACCCAGCATGCAAGTGAAGCTCGAAGATTTCGCCGGACTGCCGCAGGATCAGAAGCTCGCTGTCGCCGATCTACTTCAGCAGCAGGCAGTGAGGAATGAGGATCGCGAATCTTCAATTCATGATGCGTCGGACTCGCTTGAGGATCAAATCTCCAATGGGAAGCTCAGAACCGGGTCGCTCTACGCGCCTCCGGAGGATCTGATCGCAGCGCTCGGGCTCTCGGACAGAATGGAGAATCAGGCCTTCACTGCAGAAGTCCAGGCCATCCGAGCCGAGATGATGCGCGAGGCCGCACCGATCCTGACCGGTCTCGACTACCGGCGCCGATTTGCCTTGGGAGCAGCGATGGCAAATGGCGTAGGGCCCACTGAGTTCTATCACATGACCGAAGCCAAGCTGATCGCGCCGAGCATCGGAGATCTGGAAGCGGCAGCAGAGGCCTTGAGCATTCAGTACTGGCTCCGACTGCAGTCCCTCGGCGAGAGATTCTGAGGCCCAGCAGCGCCGTCGCCGCACAGGCACTGGCTTGGGGTACAGCCGCACGACCGGGCCTACCACCAAGGCAACATTCCGCGCCCGGAATGGACGATGAACAGGGGGGCCTTGCCCTGCTCCCCAGGCGCTGGATGCGGCGCTAAGAAGTCACTCCCGGAATCCC
>CAYVPL010000101.1:0-9213 GCA_964453755.1 uncultured Planctomycetales bacterium | reverse complement strand
CCACGGCAACGATCACAGCTCCGACGCGGCTAACGACGAATGGTACCGCTTCCTCGGCAAGGCAAACGGAGTCTTCTTCACCGGCGGCAATCAGCTGCGCCTGTCCACGACCATCGGCGGCACGCGCATCACGCAACTCATCCGCGATCGCAACAAGGACGAGGAACTGCACGTCGCCGGCACGAGCGCCGGCGCCTCCTTCCTGTCCGAGCACATGATCGCGCACGGCGAGGAAGGCCTGACCCCGCGCGCCGACAAGGTGCAGCTCTCGCCCGGCATGGGCCTGACGCAGCTGGCCATCATTGACCAGCACTTCATGCAGCGCGACCGCCTCGGGCGCCTGCTCAGCGCCGTGGCCTACAACCCGCGCCTGCTCGGCATCGGCCTGGACGAGGACACCGCCGCCTTCATGGATCCCGACGACCGCATCGAGGTCGTGGGCAGCGGCGCGATCACCATCGTGGATCCGTCCGAGATGGAGTTCACCTCCATGGACTCGGTCTCCCAGCACAACGCCGTGACCATCATCGGCGTGCGTCTGCACGTGCTGGCCGCCGGCGCGGTGTATGACATCCGCACGCGCAAGGCGCACCCGGCCGAACGGCGCTAGGACCCGCCCGCCCGCCGCGGGCTCGAAGAAAGGCCGCCTCCGGAGGGGGGATTCGTGCTACAAGATCTTCATCTCCGATGCCGCGGCGCCTTGTCATTCTCGCCGTCCTGGCGGCCATCCTCGCCGCGCTGATTCTGTTGCTGCCCGGCGGCGGGCGCGACGCTGCGGGCCGGACGGTCGGTGACGGCGCCGGCGAGCCTGCCGCGGCTGACGGGCTGGATCCGGAGCCCGGCCGCCTCTTTGACAAGGGCGGCATCGTCCGCGCCGAGCGCGATGCCGACGACGCATCGGCCGGAACCGGCGGCAGCCCGGATGCCGCCGTCGCGCGCCTGCGCGTCGCCTTGCGCATCCTCGGCGAAGACGGCGCGGAGCGCGTGCCCGCCCGTTGCGGCGGTTGGATCGTGCGCGCGCAGACATGGGACTCCTGCACGCGCTCCATCGTGCGGCATGAAGCGCCGGCCGACGCGCGCGGCATCGCCGAGTTCAACTTCCCCGGCGACACGCACGTGGACTGGGTCGCCAGCCGACCGCCGGGCAGCCGCTGGGGCGAATCCATCCACGAGCCGCACACCGACCTGGCCGCCGGTTCCTCCACGCTCTGGACCATCCGCCTGGCGCCCGCCGGCGCTGCCGCGGGCCGCGTGCTGGATCTTGCGGGCGCCCCGGCCGCCGGCGCGGTGGTGCACGCCTTCCTGCCCGGCTGGTCCTACGGCTATGACAATTGGACGCCGGGCTACGCGCAGGCTGTCGTCGGGGCCGACGGCGCGTACCGATTCGACGGCCTGGGCGCCGGCGAGTGGGACTTCGCCGTCGAACCGGGACGCTGGCTGCAGATGGAGCCGGAGATGGCCTCCGGGACCGAAGGCCTGGACCGCGCCGTGATTTCCGCCGGCGCAACGGCGCAGCTCGGGGACCTTCGCGTCGTCGATGGCGCAGTGCTGACTGTCGAAGTGAGAGACGCAGCCGGCGCTCCGGTCGCGGGCGCCACCGTGACGGCCGAAGCCCTCTCGCTGACGGAGTCCGGACTGGAGATCGGCGAGCCGGAGCAGAGAACCTTCTTCGCCGGCGACGGATTCGTCCTGCGCAACCTTGTGATCGGGTCGGACTGGCTCGCGACGCCGGCGCTCGACTTGAGCCGGTCTCTCACGCGGACCTACGCGTTGGAATCTGCCGTGTTTCTCGACCTGAGCGGCTGGGTCGGGAGCCCGGCCTCGGTCGAACCGCTGGTGCTCGATGCGCTGACCGCGCCCGTGCCGTCGCCGGGGCTCGAGGACTTCGCCGCGCTGCAACTGGCTCCGGCTCCCGTCGAGGAGGCCGAGCCCGCCGAGCCCTCCGTTCCGGTCTGGCGTCATCCCACCGTGGAGCGTCGCACCGACGCGGAAGGCCGCGCGCGCTTCGGCCTGCCCGCCGGACACTGGCGGCTCACGGCCAGAACCGACGTGCTCGGCGATCTGCCCGCACCCGCGGCGGAGTGGATGGTGCCCGGCCCGGCGCTCGTTCTCCGCCTGCCGATCGCTCTGCGCGGATTCGCAGGTCGACTCGTGGGAGATGACGGCGCGCCGATCGCGAACGCCCAGCTCTCACTCACGCACCCCGAAGGCCAAGCCGGCGTCGAAGCGCGCAGCGACGCGCGCGGCGTTTTCCGCTTCGAGGCGGTGCCAGCTTCGGGCACCTGGACTCTGCGCGCAGCAGCGGACGGCCGCGTGAGTTGCGAATGGCGCGTGGACCTCGGACTGGCGGCGGAGGCGGACTACCATCTGCCGGCGCGAGCCCCGCTGCGAGTGAGATTGCAGGACGCAGCCGGCGATCCGGTGGAGTTGGACGACGCTTGGTTCACTCTCCGGGCGCTGCGCACGGCCGTGCCGACCGCCCCGGAGGGCGCGCGCGACGGCGAGCTCGTCGACTGCGGCCGGAACCAGGATGTGACATTCGTCGACTTCGCGTGGGCGTCGCTGCCGGAGGGCGAGTACGACGTCGCGCTCTTGGCGAACGTGTGGAACGGCCTCTGGGACGAGACCGGCCCTCTCACCGAAACGCGCGAAGTGGGCCGCTGGGTGCTGCGCACGCGCGACGAAGAGTGGGTTTTGACCATCGATCGCACGCTCTCGCAACCGCGGCCCGAGGACTGGTCCACGCTGCGCGGACGCGTGCTGGACGCCGCCACCGGCGAGGCGCTGCCCGGCGCGCGCGTCGGCGCCTGGCTGGACCAGACCGATCTCGGTGCGACGGAGTGCGATCAGGACGGCAACTTCGAGTTGATGTTCCGTCCGGGCGCCGCCGCCGTGTACGCGATGGCGGACGAGCGCATCACGCAGATTCTTGGCGCGCGCAGCTACGGTCCGGGCTCGCACCCGGCGGATTTCCGGCTCGGCGCCGGCAGCACCTCGCTGCGCGTGCGCCTGCTGGATCGCGAGGGTCAGCCGGTGCCCGATTGTCAAGTGAGAGTCCTGCCCGGCGGCGGGGATCTCTTCTGGTACTCGTCAGACACGAGCGATTCCTGGGTCGAGCTCGAGGACCTGCCGGAAGGGCCGCTGGCGCTCGAGTGCGTGACCGAAGGCGTCGTCGCAGGCCGCGCGCTACTGCTCGTGACGCCCGGCGCGCCGCAGGAACTCGAAGCGCGGCTCGATCTCACCCTCGCCGAGATGCGCGCCGCGGTCGAACGGGCCGCGGGCGGGCGCTAGGGCGCTCGCGCAGATCTGCGAAGGACCGGTCCGTTACTTCTTCGTGACCAAGGAATGCGGCCGCGCGCCGTAGTTTCAGGGTCATGATCGCCGGGATTCTCTTCGCACTTCTCGGTCAGCAGCCGGTTCCGGCCTGGCCCGGCCTGGATCGGGCCACGCACGTCCTGGTGCCTCAGGCGCGGGGATTCGCGCTGGACGGGCGCTGGGACCCGATCGAGGTCGAGGGAGTGAAGGCCGAGGTGCTGCTGCTGGAAGGCGTGGCCACCACGACCCTGGAGATTCTGGTGCGCAACCACTCCGATCGTCAGGCCGAGGCCGTGATCCTGCTGCCCGTGCCCGACGGCGCCGCCGTGCACTCCTTCCTCTTCGATGGCTCCGCCGCTGAGCCGAGCGCCCGCCTGCTGCCGCGCGAGGAGGCGCGCCGCCTCTACCGCGAGATCGTCACCCGCGTGCTCGATCCGGCGCTGCTCGAATTCGCGGGCCACAACCTGATCCAGACCAGCGTCTTCCCGGTGCCTCCGCGCGGTACGCAGCGCCTGCGCCTCACGTATGAGCATCTGCAAGAGATGGACGGCGCGCGTTACGACTACCTGCTGCCGCGCAGCGAATTCACCGACCGCCGCATCCCCTGGCAGATCTCGGTGCGCATTCGCGCGCGCTCGCCGATTGCCGGCGTCTACTCGCCGACGCACGATCTCGTGACGGAGAAGACCGATTCAATGTCCTGGCTGGTGCGCATCGCGGACGGCAGCTCCACCGAGCCCGGCCCCTTCCGCCTCAGCACCCTGCTGCAGCGCGAAGGCGTCGCCGCCACGCTCTTCGCCTACCCGGATCCGACGATCGGCGGCGGCTACTTCCTGCTCATGGCCGGCACACCCGCCACGCTCGGCGACGCGCGCGCGCGCATCCGCCGCGAAGTGATCCTGGTGCTCGACCGCTCCGGCAGCATGGCGGGGGAGAAGCTGGATCAGGCGCGCTCCGCGGCGCTGCAGGTGATCGAGGGTCTCGCCGACGGCGAAGCATTCAACGTCGTGGATTATTCCACGAACGTCGAGCGTTTCGCGCCGACGCCGGTGCTCAAGAGCCGCGACTCGGTGCTCGCGGCGCGCGCCTATCTGGCCGCGCTGCGCCCCAACGGCGGCACCAACGTCCACGACGCGCTGGTCGAAGCGATGCGCCAGCCGTCGGCGGGCGCGGGCTTCCTGCCCCTCGTGCTCTTCCTGACCGACGGCCTGCCGACGGTGGGACGCACCGCGCCGGCCGCGATCACCGCCGCCGTCGAGCAGGGCAATCCTCACCAGCGCCGCATCTTCACCTTCGGCGTGGGCGCCGACGTCAACGTGCCGCTGCTCGACCGCATCGCCGATCTCACGCGCGCCAGCGCCAGTTACGTGCTGCCGCGCGAGGACGTCGAAGTGCGCGTGGCGCAAGTCTTCCAGCGGCTCTACGGACCGGTGCTGGCGGGTCCGGAGCTGCGCGTGCTCGGCGCCGACGGCGCGCCGCGCACTGACCGCCTGCACGATCTGGCGCCGGCGGCCCTGCCCGATCTCTTCGAAGGCGACCCGCTGATTCTGCTCGGCAAGTACCGCGGCGAAGAGCCGCTGAATCTGCGCCTCGACGGCAGTTTCCTCGGCGAGGCCCGCAGCTTCACTTTCCAGTTCGCGCTCAACCGCGCCACCACGCGCAACGCCTTCGTGCCGCGGCTGTGGGCCGGCCGCCGCATCGCTTATCTGGTGGACGAGATCCGCCAGTTGAGCGGCGGCGCGCCGCCGGACCTCTCCGGCCCCGGCATCGCCGGTGACCCGCGCTTCCGCGAGCTCGCCGACGAAATCCTGCGCCTCTCCGCCGAGTTCGGCGTGCTGTCGGAGTACACCGCCTTCCTCGCCACCGAAGGCACCAACCTCGGCGCGTGGGATTCGCTGCTCACCGCCTGCCGAGGCAATCTGGAGGACCGCGCCTGGCGCGTCCGCAGCGGCGAGGCCGCCGTCAACCAGGGCGTCAACTTCAACGAGGGCAAGTCCTCCGCCCGCCTCAAGTACCGGAACGAATTCCTGGACGACAAGCTCAACCGCGTCGAAGTGGAAGGCGTGCAGCAGATCCAGAACCGCTGCTTCTTCAAGCGCGGCGCGGAATGGGTTGACGGTCTGCTCGTGCGCGAGCAGACCGAGTTCGCCGCTGACTACGAGATCCAATTCGGCTCCCCGGAGCACTTTGCGCTGCTCGAGGAGCTCGCCGCAGCCGGCCAGGCCGGACTGCTTGCGCTGCCGGGCGACATCCGCCTGGTGCACAACCATAAAAACTACCTCGTGCGGGCGCCGCAGTTGCCCGCACGCTAACTCTTGCCACCGACCACCATGATTCTCACCGCACTCACGCTTCTTCCCCTGCTCGCCGCGCAGGAAGTCGTTCCCGTTCGAGCCGCGCCGCAAGCGACCGTCCCTGATCCGGCCCGGCCCGTCGTCGAACTGGCCATCTGCCTCGACACCAGCGGCAGCATGGACGGCCTGATCGAGAATGCCAAGCAGAAGATCTGGGCCATCGTCAACGATCTGGCCCTCGCCGAGCCGACGCCGCTCCTGCGCGTCGCCCTGCTGACCTACGGCAACGACGGCCACCTCGCCGAAAACGGCTGGGTTCTCGTCCACACCGACTTCACGGAGGATCTGGATCTGATTTCGCGCGAACTCTTCGCGCTCACGACCAACGGCGGCACCGAGCTGGTGGCGCGCGTGATCCGCGCCTCGGTCGAGCGCCTGAGCTGGACGCCCGCGGAGAACGCGCTCAAGCTGCTGGTCGTGGCCGGCAACGAGTCAGCCGAGCAGGACGCGGAGTTCGCCGCCGGCGACATGGCGGCGGCCGCAATCGCGCGCGGCATCCTGGTCAACACCATCTATTGCGGCAATGCAATGGACGAGATCGCGCCGGGCTGGCAGGCTGTGGCGCTGCGCGCCGATGGGCAGTTCGCGACGATGGATCACAATCAGATCGCCCTCGCCATCGAGACGCCCTTCGACGGCCGACTCGGCGAGTTGTCCATCGCGATCAACGCCACCTATCTGCCCTACGGCGCGCTCGGCGCTGAGGCCTGCCGCAATCAGATGGAGCAGGACGCCAACGCCGCCTCCTGCAACGGCTGGACCGCCGCCGCGCGCGCCGCCACCAAGGGCGGCAAGCTCTACTTCAACAGCCATTGGGATCTGGTGGATGCCTGCAAGGATCCGGCGTTCGAACTGGCCAAGATCAAGGAGGATGAACTGCCGGAGGCGATGCGCGCGATGAGCGCCGAGCAGCGCCGCGCCCACGTCGAGGCGATGGGAATGAAACGCGCCGAGCTGCAGACGGAGATCGGGGCCATCGAGACGCAGCGCCAAGCCGTCATCGAGGCTGAACTGAAGAAACTGCAGGCCGAAGGCCTGGAAACCCTGGATCGCGCCGTGCGCGACGCCATCCGCGCGCAGGCCGCGGGCAAAGGCCTGCGCTTCCCCGCGCCGCCGCCGCCTGTGCCGGTTGCCGCAGCCGCGCCGGTGCCCGCGCCGGTCCACTAAGATCGTGCGGGTGAGCAGGGCGATGATCCTGGTGGTCGAAGACGACGCCGCCGTGCGGCGCGGCCTGGTGGACGCACTCGAATTCGCGGGCTTCCGCACCCAGGCCTGCGCCGACGGGCTCGCCGCGGCGAACCTCATCGCCACGGCGGCCCTCGATCTCGTGCTGCTCGACGTCATGCTCCCCGGGCGCGACGGCTTCGCCCTGCTCGAAGATCTGCGCCGCGCGCGCCCGGCTCTGCCCGTGATTCTCGTCACCGCCCGCGGCGCGGAGGAAGACCGGCTGCGCGGCCTGCGGCGCGGCGCCGACGATTACGTGGTGAAGCCCTTCAGCGCGCGCGAACTCGTCGCCCGCGTCGAAGCCGTGCTGCGCCGCTCCGCCGAGCGTCCCGTGCCGGTCGCGAGCCTGCGCGCCGGCAGTCTGGAAGTGGATCTGGCGCGCCGCGAAATTCTCGAACCCGGCGCGCCGCCGCGCCCGCTCACCGATCGCGAAGCCGAAATCCTGCTCTTCCTGGCCGAACGCCGCGGCCGCGCCGTCTCGCGCGAGGAATTGCTGCGCGGCATCTGGCATCTGGAGCCGCGCGGCCTGCACACTCGCACGGTGGACATGCACGTGGCGCGCCTGCGCGAGAAGATCACCGCCGCCGGCGCCGAATCGCCCATCGCCACGGTGCGCGGCAAGGGCTACATGCTGGCGGCGAACGTGATCACCGCCGGCCCGGCGGGAGAAGTGGCCTGATGCGCGCGGGCCGCGGTTGGTGGATCGCCTACGCCGTCGGCGCGGCACTGACGCTGGCGGCGATGGCGGCCGTGACCCGGCACTTGCTCGACCTCGAGCGCGGCGCCCAGAAAGCCGCCGCCGAAGTGCGCCGCTCCGATCTCCTGCGCGTGGGCCTGTGGCGCCTGGACTCGTGGCTGAATCCGCTGCTCGCGCAGGAAGCCGCGCGGCCGTGGTACGAGTACCGCTCCTTCTACGAGCCGCCGGAAGGCCAGTACACCGCGCAACTCCAGGAGGTTCCGCAAGGGGCCGTCATCACGCGCTCGCCTTTGCTGGCCTTCGAGTCTGACTTCCTGCCGCTGCACTTCCAGATCGAGCCGGATCAGAGCCTCAGTTCGCCGCAGGTGCCGCAAGGCGAGTATCGCGGACTCGCCGAAGCCACGGCGCTGACGGGAGTTCAAATCGAAGCCAACGAGCAGATGCTGGCGGACGTGATGTCCTGCGTCGTCGAGGATCCAGCCTGGGAGGCGCGGCTCGAGGCGCAGGCGCCGCAGATTGACAAACTCGGATTCGCCGAACAGGACCTGGACTGGAACTTTCGCGCCAACGCGGTGGACAACGCCAAGCTCAAGGGACAGGCGCAGGCCCGCGAGCAGACGCAGGCGGCCGCTGCGGCGGCGATCGAAGTCGGCGCCTTCCAGCCGCTGTGGCTGCCGCGGCCGCAGGGCGCGGAGGGCCACCTGCTGGTCTATCTGCGGCGCGTGCGCGGCGACGGCCTCGACTTTCACCAAGGCTTCGTGCTCGACTGGGCGGCGCTGCGCACGGTGCTGCTGGCCGAAGTCGCCGACCTCCTGCCCGGCGCCGACCTGCTGCCGGTGCTGGATCCTTCGCCGCTCGATCCCGATCTGGGCACGCGCCTCGCCACCGCGCCGCTGCGCCTGCACGCTCCGCCGGCCGCGCCCGGGCCGGATCGCGCCTGGCAGGCCGCGGCGGGCATCCTGACTCTCAGTTGGGCCGCCGTGCTCGGCGCGCTGCTGCTGGGCGCGCTGGCGTTGCGCGCCAGCGTACGGTGGGGCGAGAAGCGCCAGCGCTTCGCCTCCGCGGTCACGCACGAACTGCGCACTCCTCTGACAACTTTCCGCATGTACGCGGAGATGCTGGCGCAAGGAATGGTGAAGGAGGAAGGGAAGCGCCAGGAGTATCTGCGCACGCTGGAGCGGGAATCGGCGCGGCTCTCGCGCGTGGTGGAGAATGTGCTCGGCTACGCGCGCGTCGAGGACGGCCGCGCATCGCTGCGGCGCGAGAGTCACAGCCTCGGCGATCTGGTGGAACGCTTCGCGCCGGCCTGCGCCGAGCGCTGTCAGGATGCGAAGATGCAGTGGGTCGTCGAGGACGGCGGGCTCAGCGCGGAGGGCCTGGAGACCGACCCCGACGCCGTCGGCCTCATCGTCTACAACCTGGTGGACAACGCCTGCAAATACGCGGCCGGCGCCGCCGACGCGCGCGTGCTGCTGCGCGCGGCGCTGCAGGGCCGCAGTCTGCGTTTGACTTTGGAGGACTTCGGCCCGGGCCTGTCGCCCGCGCACCGCGCGCGCCTGTTCCGCGCCTTCGACCGCGGCGAGCGCCGCGCCGACGATCCCGCGCCCGGCATCGGCCTGGGCT
>CAYVPL010000100.1:0-9254 GCA_964453755.1 uncultured Planctomycetales bacterium | reverse complement strand
TGCGCGCCGCTGCCCTGGGGCAACGAGTACAAATTCGTGCGCCTGGCCGGCCTGCTGCTGGCGCTCCCGGCCGGCGCCGCCTGCGACCGCTTCGTGCGCCGCCCCGCAGGCGCGGTGGCGGCAGCCGCACTCCTGCTGCTGTCCTTGCCCACCACGTGGCTGACCTTGCGCGCCTATGCGGCATGGAACGCCGAAGCCACGCTGATTCTGACGCGCGTCG
Organism: uncultured Planctomycetales bacterium; assembly: GCA_964453755.1. GTDB lineage: Bacteria > Planctomycetota > UBA1135 > UBA1135 > UBA1135 > JAQBVK01. Next base: position 9,034 of record CAYVPL010000100.1, on the reverse strand, counting down.
GGAGCGGCCGGTTGGCCCTGGGCCCGGATTTCGCCGACGCCTTCCCGGCGCCGCTGCAGGCCGCCGAGCGGGACTTGCCGTCCGACGCGGTGATGCTGGTGGATCCCTTCTTCAATCCCACGCGCACCAACAGCATGGTGGCGCTGGGCCATCCGCTCGCGCCGCTGCTGCATCGGCCCTTGTTGGTCGACCGCCAGCAGATTCACAACGAAGGCCTGCCCGATCTCGACGCGCGCCTCGACGACTGGGTGGCCTTCGCTTTCGCCAGCACGCGGCCCCGCTCGCGCGAGGAAAGCCCGCAGCCCGCCGACCCGGACCGCGGCTTGGACCGTCTGCGCGCGCGCGTGCCCGGCCGCCCGGTGGCCGTGATGCTCAGTCAGCGGCAAGCGGGCGCCGTCGCCGTTCTTGAGCGCGCCGGAGCAGAGTTGCGAGCTGAGGCGGCAGGCGTCGGCCTGTGGCTGCTTCCTCCGCTGCCGGCAGCAGCCGGAAACTGAGCGCCGTCTGGACGTCGGCGGCGCGCACTTCGGCGCGCTGCTCGAGATCGGCGCAACTGCGGGCCACGCGCAAGGCGCGCAGCAGGCCGCGGCCGCTCAGGCTCATGGCTTCGGCGGCTTCGCGCAGGCAGGCGCGCGCGCGCGGCTCGAGGCCGGCGGCCTTCAGCGCCTCGAGGCTGGCCTGCCCGGCCTGCGCGAAGCCGCGCGCGGCTTCCTGCTGGCGTTGGAAGGCGCGCGTGGCGGCGAGAAGCGCGCGCACCTCTTCATCCGCAGGCGGCGTGGGGGGGCCGTCCATGTCGGCGGCGGCCACGGGCCCGACTTCGACGAAGAGGTCGAAGCGATCCTGCAGCGGACCGCTGACGCGCGCGCGATAGCGGCGCAGCGCGGTTTCCGTGCAGCGGCAGGGAATGCGCGCGTGGCCCAGATAGCCGCAGGCGCAGGGATTCGAAGTGGCCACCAGCAGCACGTCGGCGGGAAAGGAAGCCCACTCGCGGGCGCGTTGCAGGCGCAGTTCTTTTTCTTCCAAGGGCTGGCGCAGGCCCTCGAGCGCCGGACGCGCGAATTCCGGCAGCTCGTCGAGGAAGAGCACGCCGCCGTGCGCGCGCGCCAGTTCGCCGGGGCGCAGCGGCGTGCCGCCGCCGAGCAAGGCCTGCGCGGACGCCGAAGTGTGAGGCGCGCGGAACGGCGGCCGCCGCGGCAGCGCGCGCACGGGGCCCAGCAAGGCTTCGGCCTGCGCGACTTCGAGGGCGCGCTGCGGCGTCAGGTCTTCGAGAAAGGGCAGAATGCGCCGCGCCAGCATGCTTTTGCCTGTGCCCGGCGGACCTTGCAGCCACAGCGCGTGCCCGCCGGCGGCGCTCAGCACGACGGCGCGCCGGGCGAAGGCTTGTCCGCGCACCTCGTCCAGACGAGGCGCCGTTTCCGGATCGGCGGCCGGGCGCGTGGGCGCGGCCTCGGGCGGGTCTTCGAGCTGGCCCTGCGCGAGGCGCTGGCCGAGGGAACTCAGATCCGGGCAGCCGAAGACGCGCAGACCGGGGGCCAGGCGCGCCTCGGCGGCGGCTTCGGGCGCCGTGACCAGAACCAAATTTTCGATGCGCGTGGCGGCGAGCGCGGCGAGCAGCAGGCCGCGCGAGGGCGGACCGAGGCGGCCTTGCAGATCCAATTCGGCGATGCACAGCAGCGGCTGACGCGGCGCGGACCACTGCTCGTCGGCGATGAGCAGGGCAGCGGCCAGGGCCAGATCCAACGGCAGGCCTTGCTTGGGCATTTGCGCAGGCACCAGGTTGAAGAGGACCTTGCCGGTGGGATGGCGCAGGCCGTTGGCGGCCAGTGCGGCCGGCAGGCGCTCGCGGGCTTCGCGCGCGACCGCGTCCGGCATGCCGGACAGAATGGTGCGCGAGAGACCGCGGCCGGTTTGCGCCTCGACGCGCACGAGGTGCGCGCGGCCGCCGAAAATCGTGGCGCCGTGGATGGCGTGATCCAATGCGGGAGGTGACGGAGCGGGCCGCAGCGGGTGACCTGATTGTCAGACGAAGGAGTCAAGGCCAGTGCAGGGCCCCGGCGATGGTGGTGCGGACCGGGATGCCGCGCCGCGCGCAGAGCTCGGCCGCCGGCAGCGGCAGGTTGTCGAAGGAGCAGGAGGCCCAGGCCTCGCGCGGCCGCAGGTGGTCGAGCAGTTCGGCCAGGCCGTCGGTGGTCAGGCCGTGGTGCGGGAGCAGCAGCAGGTCGATCGGTCCGGCGTCGAGGCGCCCGCGCAGTTCGCGCAGGGCGTAGCCGAACTGGTCGCCGCACAGCACGGCCCGCCAGGGCCGGCCGGCGCCGTCCGCGGCGCGCAGTTCGATCACGGGGCCGCGGGCGTTGGACACGCCGCGCACCGCCGCGCGGCAGCCGAGGATGCGCACGGTGAAGGGCTGAAGCGACTCCACGAGGATCTCGGCGCCGTCCGCCGGCTCCAGGCGTGGCAGCGGCGCGCGGGCTGCGAGCAGGGTGAGGCCGCCGGCATGGTCGGAGTCGCCGTGACTGAGCACCGCCCACTCCGGAGCCGGCCAGGCGCGGCGCAGGAGTTCGGGAAACAGAATGCGATCCACGACCGCGGCCGGCTCGCGCTCGCGGCTGCCGAGGTCGAAGAGCAGGCTGCTGTCGCGGCCGGCGATCACCACGCCGAGGCCGTGGCCGACGGGCAGCGCCGCCAGGCCCGGCTGGTGCGCGCTGCGCGGCAGCAGACTGGCCAGCGCCAGCGCGGCAGCCGCCAGCGCGCGGCGCGGCTGGCGCTGCGCTGCGGCGCGCAGGGCCCACAAACCGGTGAAGGAACACAGGAGCAGCGCGCCGGGCAGCAGGCGCGTGGCGGGAAGCGGGGCTCCCGGCAGTCCGCGGAGGGCGGCGAAGGCTTGCATTTCGACGTGCGTCAGCAGCGCGAGCAGCGCGTCGCTGAAGCCGCCCAGGCCGGGCAGCAGCGCGCTCACGGCCAGCAAGATGCGCAGCGGGAGCAGCAGCGCAAACACGGGGCTCAGGGGAATGCTCCAGGGCTCGCAGCTGCCCTGCGCCTGGGCCAGCCAGGGCATGCTGCCGAGAAAGGCGGCGAGCGAGGCGCTCAGGCTCCGCAGCAGGCCGGGTGCGCGGGGCCAGGCTGGAGCGGCGATCAGAAATCCGGTGGCGGAGTAGGACAGCACGAAGCCGAGGCCCTGGCGCTCGGGATGAAAGAATGCGGCTTCGAGAAAGATGCCGGCCGTCCACAGGCGCCAGGAGTCCACGGCGCGGCCGCGGCGCTGGATTTGATCGCGCAGCAGGATGGCGACGAGGGCGCGCAGGATGGCGGGCGCGAACCCGGCCAGCCCGGTGAGGACGACCAGCAGCGGCAGTCGCAGTCTTTGACAAGTGCGCGGCAAGAATCGGCGCAGCAGGACGTCCCACAGCCACAGATGGAAGCCGGAGACCGCGAGGATGTGCAGCAGGCCGAAGCGGCGATAAGCCTCGGCCTGCAGGTCGCTGACTTCGGACCAACTGCCGAGCAGCAGCGCGCTGGCCAGGCCGGCCTCCGCCTCGCTGAGCTGCCGATGCAAGCGCTCGTGCACGCGCTGGCGCAGGGCGGCCAGCGGCATCCAGCGTCCGCCTTCCGCCGGCAGGACTCGGGCGCGATCCACGCGCGGCCGGCCGTCGAGCACGCTGACGAGACCTTCGACCACGACGGCGCGCCCGGGACGCAGCGGGCCGCGGCCCTCCCAGACTCCGGACAACGCCAAACGACGGGGCGGCGGCCGGCCGCTGTGGCGAATGCCCTCCCAGCGCAGGCTGCCGAGCTGGCCCCAGCCGCTTTCGAGCCCGGCTCGGCTGCGCTCGGCCGGACCGGGATGCCAGGACAGCAGCACCGCTTCGAAGCGGACGGGCCGCGGCAGGCTGAATTCCGCGGCGGGTCCGGGCGGCGTGCGCGCCCAAGCCAGGAGCGCGGCCGCAGCGGGAAGGAGCACGGCGCCCAGGAAGGCCGATCGGCGCTGCGGCGCCCCAGGACTGCGCAGCAGCGCCAACGCAAGCAGGGCCGTCAGCGCCCCTGCGCCAAGCAGTTCCCGCGCATGCTCGGCCAGGAAGGGGCGCGGCGGCCAGGGCAGCCAGGCGGCGCCGGCTGCCAGCAGGAATGCCCAGCCCGCGGCGAGCCAGGTGCGCCGGATGAGCATCCCTCGGCTGACGCACGGCGGCCGGCGCGGTGACCTAGAATCCGCGCATGACGGCCCCCCGCGTCCTCTATCCGGGGACTTTCGATCCGGTCACCCTCGGGCACCTGGATCTGATCCGGCGCGGCCTGGATTTGTTCGGCTCGGTGTTGGTGGCCGTCGCGGACAACCCGGCGAAGCAGCCCTTGTTCCCGGCCGAGGAGCGCGTGGCCATGCTGCGCGAGGAGGTGGCAGGCTTGCCGGTCGAAGTGGAGCGTTTCCGCGGTTTGGTGGTGGAACACGCGCGCGCGCGCCACATTCGCATCTTGCTACGCGGCGTCCGGACCATCGCCGACTTCGAGTTCGAATATCAGATGGCCATGACGAATCGCGAACTGGACCCGGAGGTGGACACGGCGTTCATCATGCCTAGCGCGGCCTACGCGTCGGTGTCCAGCCGCCTGATCAAGGAGGTCTACGCCAATGGCGGCGAACTGCGCCGCTATCTGCCCGACCGCGTGCACGCACTTTTGCAAGCCCGCTTGAACCCCAAGTCTCCGCGCTGAACCCATGCAAGCCGTCCATTCCGCCCAAGCTCCCGCCGCGATCGGCCCCTACAGCCAGGGCATCGTCAGCGGCGATCTCCTCTTCACCAGCGGCCAGGTGGCGCTGGATCCGGCTTCCGGCGCGCTCGTGGCCGGCGACGCGGCCGCGCAGACGCGGCGCGTGACCGAGAATCTGCGCGCGGTGCTGGCTGCCGCCGGCTGCAAGCCCGAGCACGTGCTGAAGACCACCGTGTTCCTGCTCGACATGAACGATTTCGCCGCCATGAACGAGGTTTACGGCGCCTTCTTCGCTCCGCACAAGCCGGCGCGCTCCACCGTGCAGGTGGCGCGGCTGCCGAAGGACGCGCGCGTCGAGATCGAGTGCGTGGCGCGGATTCCGCGCTGAGCGGCGCACGGCCGCGGCGGCTCAGGCGCGCGTCGCCAGCGCGATGACGTATTCGCGGCCCCAGCGCACCTTGCCGTCGGCCGGCGTGACGTAGCCGCGGTAGAGCTCGATCAGATCCCGGCGCAGGGCCGCCGCCTTTTCCTGCGGCAGCGCGTGGTAGGCGCGGTGGGTGGGACCGTAGCGGCCGATGAAGAGATCGGCGAGCTGCTCGGGGGTGTCCGCGAATTCCGGGCAGTCGTGGCGCTCGAAGCCCAACTCGCGGAAGGAGCCGCCGAGCAGCGATCTGACTTTGCCTTCGTCGCCCCAGTCGAAGGGGCTGGGCGCGCCGGGCGGCGGCGGGACGTGGGCGGCGGTGACCTGGAACATGCGGCCGACGCCGCTCTCCCGGGTCCAGGCCTGGAGCGCGATGCGCCCGCCCGGCCGCGTCACGCGCGCGACCTCGGCCGCCACCTTGGCATGATCCGGCGCGAACATGGATCCGCAGGAGGAAACGACGGCGTCGAAGGACGCGTCCGGGAAAGGCAGGGCCTCCGCGTCGCCCTCGGTCCAGGTGATGCCCTCCAGGCTCTGTTCGGCGGCGCGGCGGCGCGCCACCTCCAGCAATTCCGGCGTGAGATCGAGGCCGGTGACGTGGGCGCCGCGCGCGCGCGCCATCAGCGCGGTATTGCCGGTGCCGCAGGCCAAATCCAGGATCTTCTCGCCGGCGCGAATGCGCGCGCTGCGCACGACGTGGTCGGCCACGGCCTGGATGCCGCGCGCGATCTGGTCGTAGTCTCCGGCGGCCCAGGTGGCCCGGTGTTTCTGCTTCAGTTCGGAGAGAGGCTGCATGGCGGTGTTTCCTCGCCCGTCAGGCGTGCTTGCGGACCGGGCGCGCCAGCAGGGCGTTGCCGGCGGCGGCATGGTCGCCGGTGAACCGCTCGGCGACGGGATCCCAGCTCAGCGGCTTGCGCACTTCGTAGCCGATCACGGCCAGTTGACAAATCGTGGCGGTGCGGTGGCCGATCTCGGCGGTGCAGATCGGGTCCCGGCCTTCGCGGATCGCGGCGAGAAAGTCGGCGACGTGCGAGGCGTTGCGGGGCAGGGCGGCTTCCCCGCCGGCCGGCGGCTCGAGGATCAGCGGGGCCTCGGCGCCGTCGCGCAAGGCCTTGACGTGGCCGCGCGAGCATTCGATCACGCCCTCCTCGCCTTCGAAGGTGCAGTCGGTGGGGCCGCCGTGCACCATCTCGACGCCGTTGTCATAGAGGAAGCGCAAGCCGGTGAGCGCGTCTCCGGCGGGCGGAATGACGCTGCGTGGGCCGCTCGCGTCCATGCCCATCGCCCACTGCGCGATGTCAAAGTGGTGCGCGCCCATGTCAGCGAGGCCGCCGTTGCAGTACTCGCGGTAGGAGCGCCACATCGGGTAATGCGAGTGCATGCCGACCGGGCACAGCACCTCGTGGAAGCCGCGCAGCGGGGCCTGGCCCAGCCAGCCGTCCCAATCGATGCCCGGCGGCAGCGGCTGCTCGGGCAGGTCGCAGGGCACGGGCGGCGCGCCCACGCCGATGGTGATGCGCCGCAGGGGGCCGATGCGGCCGTTGCGCACGGCCTCGGCGGCGCGCACGAAGAAGTGCGAGAACTCGGAGCGCTGCTGCGAGCCGGTCTGGAAGCGCACGCCGGCGCTGCGGGCGGCGTCGGCGATGGCGCGGCCTTCGGCGATCGTCAGCGACAGCGGCTTTTCGCAGTAGACGTGACGTCCGGCCAAGCAGGCGGCGATGGCTGGCTCGGCGTGGCCGTGATCGGGCGTGGCGATCAGGACGGCGTCAATGCCGGGATCGGCGACGATCTCGCGCCAATGCGCGGCGCGGCGGCAGACCTGCGCTTCGCGCCGCTCGTTGACGAGGCGCACGCCCTCGTCGGCGCGGGCTTGGACGACGTCGGCGACGAGAGTGATCTCCACCTGCTTGTCGTCGAGGAAGGGTCCCAGCAGCTCGCGCGCCCGGACGCCGAAGCCGATGATGCCGACGTTGAGCCGGCCGTTGGCGAGCGGCCGTGGGCGCGCGGCGCGGAGCAGATCCGCCGGACCGGAGGCGGCGAACCAAGCCGCCGTCACGCCGGTGGCTTGGAGGAATTCGCGGCGCGATGGGCGGCGCACGACCTCATGCTAGCCGAGAGATTCGGGTTCCAGGCAGGGCCTCGTCGGACACGGCGACCAGCAGGCGAGCTTGATAGCCTTGTGCTTCGACGGTCTGACTGCATGCCCTCCGGGGCTCTCCCAGTGCAGCGGCATTGAAACTGATGATCCAGAAATCGACCCTCTCGCGCGCGCATCGCCTTGGTGCAGCCCTGCTTCTCCTCGTGGGCTGCGCCGGTCCGTTGCGGGCGCAGGAGGACGACAGGACTCTGCGCGTCTTCATCTTCGCGGGTCAGTCCAACATGGTGGGGGCCGACTCGACCATCGCCGACATCGATTCCTTTCCACCCTTCGATGGTCTGCAGAAGCCGCAGACCGACGTGAAGTTCTCCTACTGCATCGGACGCGAGGACCCGCGGAGGTCGGATGGATGGGTAGACCTCCAGGCGGTGGAGGGAATGGTCGGCCCCGAACTGAGCTTCGCGCGGAAAGTCACTCGCAGCATCAAGGCCCCGATCGCCATCATCAAATGCGCCGCGGGCGGCACGCATCTGGGCGGCGACTGGAACCCCGACCAGCCCAGCGGCTTCAAACTCTATCCGCTGACGCTCGACCTGATCCGCTCGTCCCTGACCGATCTCGAACGGCGCAAGATCAAGTATCGGATCGAAGGTTTCATGTGGCATCAGGGCGAGAACGACATGTTCGAGCCGGATTACATGAAGAACTACGGCGCGAACCTGAAGAATTTCGTGGCGAGCTGGCGGCGCGATCTCGGTGTTCCCAACTTGAGGTTCTACGTCGGAGAATTGTGCACGAAGACCATCTGGGGCATGGATCTCCGGCCTTCCATGTACGCGATCAGCTTGGGCCAGCGCGCAGTCACGGACGCCGATCCTCTGGCTGAGTTCGTACCGACTTCCCACGTCGGCGTCGAAATCGGCGGCGACGTCGGCCTGCATTATCACTACGGCACTCTCGGGCAGCTCGAGCACGGCGAGAACTACGCTGACGCCTACCTACGCAGCATCGACCAAGCGCCGAGTGCCGCGCGACCGCTCAAGGCCTGGCCCTACGGGAAGGGCAGCAAAGTCAAGCTCTTCATCCTGGCCGGGCACCGCAACATGGAGGGGGAGCGGGCGTTCGTCCAGGAATTGAAGTCCTTGCCGGGCAAGGACGCGCTGCGCAAGGACAACGCCAAGATCGCCTTCAAGTACAGCCTCGGCGGCGGCTACAAGGTTTCCGGCGGCTGGGAGCCGCTCGGTCCCGCGGGTTGCTACGACACCTTCGGTCCGGAACTCAGTTTCGGCGCCGCGCTGGCGCGCAAGTTGCCGGACAACGTGGCCATCGCCAAGTACACGCACAGCGGCACGCAGATCATCGACTGGACCCCCGCGGGCAGCGAGGCCAAGTCGCGCAACGTCTACCCGAGTTTCATCGCTTTCGTGCAGAAGTCGGTGAAGGAACTCGCCGAACAAGGCCACGAAGTGGAGCTGGCCGGCATTTTCTATCACCTCGGCGAGAACGACATGTCCTTCGGCCCACATCGCCAGCATGCCGTCGAGTGGCTGGCCTCGTTCGTCGGCCAGAGCCGCCAGGATCTCGGCCTGCCCGCGCTGAAGTGGTTCGTGAGTCAACAGCCGCCGACGGACCACGAGAGCGTGAACGCCATCGACGTGACCGCGGACCTGCAGAAACTCGCAGCCGCCGACGCCAACCTGATTCACGTCCAGGTCTTCGATCTTCCCGGGCAGGAGCAGAAGCTCGTGATCACGACGGCCGGCATCGTCGCGCTCGGCGAGCGTCTCGCCGTCAGTTACCTGAAGCAGCCGAAGTAG
>CAYVPL010000099.1:0-9269 GCA_964453755.1 uncultured Planctomycetales bacterium | reverse complement strand
GGGCCCAGTTCGCGCGCGAGGTACTCGGCGATGCCGAGGCGCACGTCCAGGCCGACCAGATCGGTCAGGCGCAGCGGACCCATCGGGTGCCGGTATCCCAATTCCATGGCCTTGTCGATGTCGGCCGCGCTGGCGACGCCCTCCTCCACCATGCGGATGGCTTCGAGGCCGATCGCCACGCCGAGGCGGCTGGAGGCGAAGCCGGGCGCGTCCCGGACAACGATCGGCTCCTTGCCCAGGCGGCGGCCCAGCGCCAGCGCCTCCGCCACAGCCGCCTCGCCCGTGCCCGGTCCTTTGACAATTTCCAGCAGCGCCATCAGCGGCACCGGATTGAAGAAGTGCATGCCGAGGAAGCGCTCCGGGCGCGCGAGGCCCGCGGCGATCGCCGCGATGGACAGCGAGGAAGTGTTGCTGGCCAGCAGCGCGCTGGCCGGCGCCGTGCGCTCGACCTCGGCGAATAGATGGCGCTTGAGATCCAGATTCTCGGGCACGGCCTCGATCACCACCTGCGCGTTGGCACAGGCCTCGGCCAGCTGCGTGCTGCCGCGCACGCGCGCGCGCACCGATTCGGCCTCGGCGGCGGGCATCTTGCCCTTCTCCACGCCTTTCGCCAGAAAGGCGGCGATGCCCTTGAGGCCGCGCGCCAGCGGCTCGGCGGCGACGTCGTAGAGCGTGACTTCCATTCCGGCCTGCGCGCACACCTGCGCGATGCCGTGGCCCATGGTGCCGGCGCCGAGCACGGCGGCGCGCGCCGGCGGCGCAGCGGGGGTTGATGCGTTCATCGGGGCGCCAGATTAGTCGCTCTCGCCGCCGCTCATGCCGGCGAAGTTGTAAATGATGCCGAGGCGGTAGGAGCGGTCGAAGGTGTCGTAGCCGACGTCGAGGCCCATGCCAGTGTCGCCCCACAGCCACAGCAGTCCGGCCGAGGCGGCCGGCGCCCAGTCGAGGCTGTTGGTGTCGCGGTCCACGTTGCCGTAGGCGTCCACCTCGCTGTCCAGTTCGTACAAGTAGCCGAAGCCCGCGCCGCCGTAGACGGCGAAGGCGTCGGCGAATCGGTACACCAATCCTGCGTCAATCGCGATCGCGCCGGTGTAATCGTCAATGTAGGGATCGTCCTCTTCTTCGTATGCGTCGTCGTCCGCATTGCCGACGAGGAAGGCCGCGCCCGTGGCCACGTCCACGCGGACCTTGGCGTAGTTGCCCCAGCCGCGATAGCCGCTGCCCCAGTAGCCGAAGGTCATGCCGGTGCGCGCGCCGTCGCCGTTGCCGCGGCAGGCCAGGCCGACGCCCAGCGCGTCCAGCGGCACCGGCGAAGGCGCCGGCACCGCGCAGGACGCGGCGGCGGCGAGCAGGAGGGGCGCCGACAGGTAGCGCACGGTCATCAGAATCGCACGGCCCACACCAGCTTCAAGGCCAGTTCCCGGGCCAGCGGTTGAATCACCCCCAGCGGCGTCTCCTCCCAGCCGGTCTCGATCACGAAGAAGAGCTCGCGGCCGTCCTCCAGCACCCAATGGAGGCGCGACTGCAGCCCAAGGGTGTCAGACTCGTTGTCGGCCTGGACCAGGTTCTGCCAGGACAGCGCCGGGGAAAAGCCGTAGTCGAAATTGAGGCGCTCGAGGCGCGCGACGAAATCGCCGTCGGCCAGGCTGCCGCGATTCTCTTCGTAGGCGAAGCTGAGGCGCAGGCTTGCGTTCGGCCGCCAGTTCAGCGCGCCGCCGTAGGTTTGCAGCGTGCCGTCGTAGAAGGAGCCGGCGGTCGCGGCGATATCGGCGGACAAGGGCCGCGTGTCGGACCAGGAATAGCCCACTTTCAGCCGCTCCCAGGAGTAGGAGCCGGCCGGCACGTCCACGCCGCCGGCGATCTCGAATGCCTCGGCGGGCCGATCGCTGTCGAGCAGGACTTCCGTCGTGAACTGGTCCCCGTCGTGCCACTCGACCTGGAAGGGCTGCAGGCGCACGTTGCTGGAGATCAGCTCGCCGCTCAGATCGGTCCACAACGTCGGGTTGACGGCGAAGCCGTAGCGGCGCACGCTGTCCGAGAGCGGACGCGGCTGCCACTCCACGTTCGCGGTCGTCAGCCATTCGCCCGGCCGCCTCACAAATCCCAGTCCCGGCCGGAAATCCTCGTGGGCGCCGAGGCTGCGCAGGCCGTATTGCCAGTCGCTGGTGCGCAGACTGGCCTCGACGCCGAAGGCGCCGCCGCGCGAGTCGCTGCTCTCGTCGTCGCTGGCCACGGCGAAGCTGCTGACCGTGAAATTGCCCGGCAGCAGGCTGGTGCTGCTCCAGCGCAGATCCGCGCCGGCCACGGTGTTGCTGGCGTCCGCCGCCGGATTGCCGGAAGTGACGAGGCCGCCGACAGAGAGGTCGCCACCCAAGCGCAGCGCCGGGCGCAACACCAGCAGATCGGCGTCCGGCGCGCCGACTTCTTCCACCGCGTCGGTGTGCACGCCGAGGAAGCCGATGTCCCATGGTCCGGCGCGTCCGGCCAGGCGCGCGCCGACGTCCAGCGGCACCTCCACTTCGTCCACCAGTCCGATGCGGCGGCTGAAATACGGCAGAAGGTTGCCGCCGCCGCTGCCGAAGTTGCCGCCCTGCTCGCCGACTTGGAAGAGCGTGCTGTCCTGCAGGAAGAAGTCGCGCTTCTCCGGGAAGAACAGCGGGTAACGCGAGAGGTTCACCTGCCGCTCGTCCACTTCCGTTTCGGCAAAGTCGGTGTTGAAGGTGACGGAGGCGGTGAGCTGCGGCGTGAGGCGCCACGAAATTTCGCCGCCGAAATCCGAGCCGAAGCCGTCCGCCTCGAAACTGGAGCCGTCGCTGCCGTCGAGCTTCGCATAAGGCCGGAACTCGAGGCCCAGTCCATGCCGCGCGCCCTCGAAACCTGACAAATCGCCGGCCTCGCGCACCGAGGTGACGCGAAAGGCGCGCGATGCCGCCGTCCAGCGGCTGATGCTGCGGTCGGCGCCGCGGAAGCGCTCGAAGTTGGCGCGCCAGACGTCGCCCTCGCCGAAGCTCAAGGTGGCGAAGGGGATGCGCACCTCGGCCACCCAGCGGTCGTCGAATACGGCGATTTCGGCCTCCCAGAAGCCGTTCCACGGCTTGTTGAAGCGGCGGCCGTTGTCCCCCACCAGCGCGTCGCCGCGCGAACCGGCGGCGGACAGTTGGAAAAAATAGGCGGTGCGCCCGTCGCTGAAAGTGTCGAGCAGAAACTCGACGCGGTCGTCCGGATCCAGGAAGGCGTCGCGCCGCATGTTCTGCAGCACCATCGCATCGGGCTCAGGCTCCCAGAACGTCATGCCCAGATAGAGCGCGGAGCCGGTGCGGAAGATGCGCACCTCCCAGGGCGGCTCCACGTCCAAGCCTTCCTCCGGCTCGACGGTGTGAAAGTCGTCGAGCACCGCGGCTTCGCGCCAGACGGACTCGTCGAGGCGCGCGTCGAGCGTCACCGTTCCTTCCGCCAACGTGGGCACATGCGCCTGCGGCCGCTCGAGAGGATCCTGCAGCGCCGGCCACGCCAGAACCATGGCGATCATGCGCGCGCCGCCGCGGTATCGCGCAGCCGGATCATCTTGCGCGCCAGCCCGGTCAAACCGACCGCGGCCTCCTGCACCGCGCGCGGCCCGCCGCTCCAACCCACCGCTTCGAACACGCGCACGCGAATGCGATGGCGCGTGATCACGTGCCGCACCCCGCCGATCTCCTTCAACGTGCGCGCGTTGCCGCAATCCAGGCTGCGCCAAGCCGCCGCCGCCTCCAGTCCGGGCGCCGCGGGCAGCGTCGGCGGCTCCCACAGTCCGGGATTCCAGCCGCTGGCGCGCTCGCGCAGCAGCCAGCCGCCGCGCCGCGCGCCGACGAAGCCCAGCAGCTCCACGTCGCGCCAGGCCACCGGCGCCTTCGCGCGCGGCAACTCCGACGCGGTGCCGGCGGCGCGCGCGGCGCAGTCCGCCGCCAGCGGGCACGTCTGACAACGCGGCGCGGCCGGCGCGCAGACGGTGGCGCCCAGTTCCATCAGAGCCTCCACCATCAAGCCCGGCGCGGCCGCGGCCCGCACCAGTTCGCCGGCCCACTCTTCCGCAGCATCGTGCAGCGCGCGCGCATCGGCCGGCAGATCCAGACCCAGCACGCGCGCGGCCACGCGCTTGACGTTGCCGTCCACGGCCGCCACCGCTTCGCCGTGCGCCTGGGCGGCGATGGCCGCCGCGGTGTAGGCCCCGACGCCGGGCAGCTCGCGCCAAGCCGCGGCGTTGTCCGGCAGTCGGCCGCCGCGCTCGCGCACCACTTCCGCCGCCGCCGCGTGCAGCATGCGCGCGCGCCGGTAGTAGCCAAGGCCGGCCCACGCGCGCAAAACCTCTTGCTCGGGCGCGGCCGCCAAAGCCTGCACGTTCGGATAGAGCGCGAGAAATCGCTCCCAATACGGTCCTGCCACTTCGACCCGCGTCTGCTGCAGCATCACCTCCGCGATCCAGGTCGCGTAGGGCTCCCGCCGGCCGGCAGGGAGGCCGCGCCGCCATGGCAAATCCCGCTGCTGGGCCAGAAACCAGCGCTCCAGGAGGGATCCAAGGTGGGAAGCGGCCATGGGAGCGGACAAGATACGGAGGAGCCCCGCTGCCCATGCACCGCTTCTTCCTTGCCGTCGTCCCGCTGCTGCGCGGCGCCTTGCTGGCCTGCCTGCTGGCCGGGTTGTCCGACGCGATGGCGCTGGTGCTCGGCGGCGGCGCCGATTTCCGCGCGCTGGCGCAGGGCGCGGTGCTGCTGGCGCTGGCGATGGGCTTCGTGCACGAGGGCGCCGGCGCCGCGCCCTTTCAAGCCTCCTATCTCTGGCTGGCCCTGGGCGCGGCGCTGCCGATTTTCTCGGGCGTCGCGCCGGCGGCCGCCGTCGGCGGCTTGGTGTTCCTGCTGCCCTTGCGTGCGCTGGGCGCACGGCTCTCGGGCATGCTGGCCATGGAAGAGGACGCGGCGCGGTCGCTGGCGCTGCACTTGTCCGGCGCGCTGCTCGGACTGGCCTGGACCGCCGAGCACGGGCTCGGCCTGCTCGGTTACCTCATCGCTTTCGCCGGCTGCGGACTGCTGACGACGCGCCTGCCGGCGCCCGCGCTGGACAGTTGCGAGGAAGAACTCACGGCGCGCGAGCGCGGCAGCAATCGGCTGGCGCGTTTCGCGGCCGGCGCCGGCCTGACCTGGAGCTTTCTGCTGCTCGCTCCCGCCGCGCGCGCCTTCGACGCCTCGAGCGCGCAGCAAGACGCGATCGCGGTGCTGTGCCTCCTCGTGCTGGTCGGCGCCGGCTGGTGGACTCTCGGCGCGCTGGCGGCGCAGAGTCCGCGGCGCCCGGTGTGGGCCGCGCTGACGGCCGCCGCCGCCGGGCTGCTGCTACCGATGATGAGCAGCGCAATCCAGCAGATCTCACAACCTCTGAATTTCGAGGCGCGCCTGAGCGCGGGCTTCCTGCGCCGCATCGGCGGCGCCGACGCGCCGCGACTGCCGGAGGAGCACGGGCTCTACCTGCCGTGGGTGCTGCTGTTCACGATCGCGCTGCCCGCGATTCTTGGCGGCGTGGCCCTGCGCAGCGCGCTCGGTCGCAAGCCCGGCGGCCCCGACGACGTGGCGCCGCTGCTGGCCGGCGCGGGCGCAGCCCTGGTCGTGTTTTCGCTGCCGCTCGGCGCCGACGGCACCGCGCCTTGGCTGGGTCTGGCGGCGATGATCGCGCTGCTCGCGGCGGCCGCCGCCGACCTGCTCGGACAGCACGGAGCGCCGGCCCCGCGCCTCGCGGCCGGGTCGGCGATCGCGGTCGCGGCGCTGTTCCTGATCCGCGATTTCCGCGCGCCGGAGATCGCCTATCCGATGCAGGACGCGCGCGAGTGGCACGTGGCCAAGGATGCCGCGGGCCGCGCGCTGAGCGTCGCGGGGCGCAGCGCGCCTGCGCGCATCGTCGAGCACTTGGGCGGGCGGCCGGAGCAGTACCTGGCCAGCGGGCGCAACCGCCTGACGCCGGAGCTCGACGCGCCGGGCCTGTGGACGCGAGACGTGGATTTGGCGCTGCAGTGCGCGCCGGGCGCTGAGCGCGTGCTGATGGTCGGAGCGCCGCATCCGGCCTCGCTGCGGGCCCTGGCGTCCGCCGGGGTGAAGTCGGCGACCGTGGCGGCCGATCCGGCGATCACGAGTCTGCTCGGCCGCCGCGATCCGGGCGGCTACGGGCTGGAATTGTCATACGCGCCGACGCTGGCGCGCGCCAGCCGCCGCCACGACCTGGTGCTGCTGCGCTCGCAGGCGATGTGGGACGAAGACCATTCGCTGCTGCGGCCCTGGGCGGCGACGCAAGCACGGCATCACCTGGCGCCGGGCGGGGTTTGCGTGCTGGCCGTGGATCCGGAGCAGCTGGTGCCGGGCATGCTGCCGGCTCTGGCGGCGGTCTGGCGCAAGGTCTTCGCCGTTTCCGAGCTGCTGATCGAGCCCGACGGCCTGCGCGGCGCGCGCCTGCTGCTGGTGGGCTGGAAGGGCTCCGGCGAATTGCCCGCCGCACTGCGGCCGCTGGCGGTGCCGGCCGCCTGGCTGGATCGCATCGCCGCCGCGGGCAGCATCCCCGGCCTGATGGCGCCGCTGCCGCGCGAGCACGGCAGATTGTCAGAGACCGCCTGGCGCCTGGTGGACGAACTGCGCACTGCGCGCCGGGCGCAGGCGGTGCTGGAAGAATTGGCCCATGCCGCGGACGCCGATGCGGCGCCTTGCCTGCTCGTTTTCGCGGCGCGGCAATACGCCGCGCAGGAGTATTCCACGCACGACACCTTCCAGAGCGTGGGCGCCGACGCGGTGGAAGTCGCCGAGCCGGCGCTCGACGAACTGCTGCGCCTCGCCCGTGCCTGGCCCGACTCGGCCTGGTTGCGCGCCACCTGGGCCGACGCCGGCGACACGCTGGCGGCGAAGCGCGAGGTGGCCTTGGTCGAGAAATACCTCGGCCCCTTGCGCGAGGAACTGGGCTGGCGCGATGCGGGCATCAGCTTGCCACTGGCGCAGGCGGCGATCGAATTGTTGGACGAAGAGCGGGCCCGAATGTTGTTGAACGAGGTCTTGCTCGCGCACCCCGACCACCCCGCGGCCCTCCATCTCCAGGCCGTGCTGGCCGGTGAGGAAGAACTGGTGCCGGACGCCCACGCGGGCCACGGGCACGACTAGTCGGGCGGCGCAAGATTGCGCGTCACCGGCGCGCTCGCGGCGCGTCCTCTGAAGGCATGCGCCGATCTCCGTCGCTCCTGCCGTCCGCCTTGCTAGCTGCCGCCTTGCTGGCCAATCCTCTCCAGGCAGCGCAAGGCCCCAGCTTCGCTGAGATTGCGGCCAAACTCCGCGCGGCCAAGGACCGCGAGTCCTACGAGGCCGGAGCCGCGGACTGCGCCAAATCTCTCGCGGCCCTGCGCACCGTCGAGGCGATGGAACTGCGCCTCGAACTCTTCGACCTGCGGCTCAGCAGTTACCGCGGCGTGTTCCTGCGCGATTGGTTCTACGCCGGCATGATGCGCGCGGAGACGGCGGAGGAAAGCGCGCTGCTCGCGCGCGCGGCGGCCGACAAGAAGCGCAGCGCCCTGCTCCGCGAGCTCTGCCTGCAGGCTCTGGCCGCCGCGCCGGCTCCCGTGGCCGGCGAGTTGCTCTATGACAATGATTTCCTGCGGGCGCCGGACGGAGTGCGCCGCGCCTGGCAGGAGGCGGCGGGGCTGATCCTCGCGCAGGAGCGCGCGCGCTTCGGCAAGCCGGCGGCGGCGGCCGGCGCCCGGCAGCTGCTGCTCGAGGCCGGCGCGCCTTACCTGGGCCACGCTCATCTGGAGGCATGGACGGCGGAGGAGACGAGCGCGATCGTCAAGGCAGCCCATGCGGCCAAAGATCCGGCGGATCGCGCGGAGGCGCTGCGCGTGCTGGCCACGCACCGCGAGCAGCAGGCCCTGTTCGCGGCGGCGGCAGCCGTGGCCTGGCGGCGCCTGGATCGCGCGCGGCGCGCGGCGGCGCTGGCGGCGGCGATCGAGTTCGACGCCTACGAGACGGCGCCGGGCCTGCTGGATTTCCTCGAAGCCGAGGCCAAGGAAGATGCGGCGCGCTGGACCACCGAGACGGCGACCGCGCTGCGCCTTCTGACCGGCCTGCCCTTCGGCCCGCAGCCGGATGCCTGGCGCCTGTGGTGGAGCCGCGAAGGTCCGGCCTGGCTGGAGGCGCGCCGCGCGGGAGCGGCACCCGCGGCGCGCGCCGATCTGCGGGGCGGCAGTTCGGACACGGTGGCCGGCAATTTCTTCGGCCTGACGGTGGACAGCAAGCGGGTTGCTGTGGTGGTGGACGGATCGGGCAGCATGAGCAGCAGCCGGCTCGGCGAGCACAGCACGGTCGAGGCCGCC
This sequence comes from uncultured Planctomycetales bacterium, assembly GCA_964453755.1. Taxonomy (GTDB): domain Bacteria; phylum Planctomycetota; class UBA1135; order UBA1135; family UBA1135; genus JAQBVK01. Next base: position 904 of record CAYVPL010000099.1, on the reverse strand, counting down.
GGGCGCGAAGTCACGAAATTCTGCGCCAACCTGCCGCCCGGCGGCGTCTTCCAATTGTGGGTGGTGGAGACGGCGCCGGTCTCCTGTTTCCCGGAAGCCGCGCCGACCAGCCGCGCCAATCTCGAGAAGGCCGGGCAGTTCCTGCGCTCGCGCGCCTACCAGGGCACCTCCGCGGTCGTGGACGCGCTGGAGGCGGCGATGCTGGACCCTGAGATCGACACCATCGTCTTCGTCGGCGACGGCGGCAGCAGCGCGGGCCGGCATCAGAACGACGACTTCGTGCTGGACGCGGCGCTGCGGCTGCACCGCCGCCACGGCGTGCGGGTGCACACGGTGCTCGTGACGGACAGCCGGGCGCACGAGGACCTGATGCGGGCCCTGGCCGCAGGAACCGGCGGGAGAATGGTGCGGCCGGCCGGCTGAGGCCGGGCCTGTCGCCCGAAGTCCTTTCCTGACAAGGACTTGCGTACTTTTATAAGAATATTTCATCGCTTAGTCTTGATTTCGGAATAAATCCCGATAACCTTGTCTTGAATAGCGGGGCGATCGCCCCTGCCACGCCATGACGGAACACTCCCCTGCCGCGTCCGGCGCACGCCTGGAACGCTTCTCCTACGACGACGACATCGTCCGCAAGTTCGTCTACGCGACCGTCCTGTGGGGCGTCGTCGGGATGTTGGTCGGACTGATCATCGCGCTGCAGTTGGCCAGCCCGGCCTTCAACTTCGGCGAGTACCTGTCCTTCGGCCGACTGCGGCCGTTGCACACGAACGCGGTCATCTTCGCCTTCGCCGGCAACGCGATCTTCGCCGCCGTCTACTACTCCTCGCAGCGGCTCCTGAAGACCAGGATGTTCAGCGACAAGCTGTCGCGCATCCACTTCTGGGGCTGGCAGGCGATCATC
>CAYVPL010000098.1:0-9428 GCA_964453755.1 uncultured Planctomycetales bacterium | reverse complement strand
CGCGGGCCGGCCTTGCGGTTCCAGCCGCTGCCGCGTAGGTTGAGAGAGATGAAACGCTCCCTCTCCCTGTTGTTATCCCTGGGGCTGAGCGCCGGCGCGGCGCAGGCTCAAGGCGCGGTCGGTTCGCTGGCGCCCGAGATCGAGGCGCGCAACTGGTACAACTCGCCGCCCGCCACCAGCCTCGCGGAACTGCGCGGCAAGGTCGTTCTGATCGAGTTCTGGGCGCCTTGGTGAGGCCCCTGCAAAAAGAACATCCCGGAGCTCGTGCAGCTGTGGGAAGAAAAGAAAGACCAGGGCCTCGTTCTGCTGGCGCTGGCGCAAGAGTCGGCGAGCGAAGTGGAGGCCATCATCGAGGACTACAAGCCGACTTACCCGATCGGGGCCGGCTCGAACTACGAAGGCATTTACGCCATCACCGGCTTTCCCACCGCGGTGTTGGTGAATCACGAGGGCGAGATCATCTGGCGTGACAATTTCGTCGACGACACGGCCCTGGCGATGCTGGACGCCGCGCTGATCGCGGCCGAGGAAGCGAGCCCGAACTGGGACGCCGGCCAGCGCCCGGCGGCGCTGGAGAAGGCCGTGAAGTCGGCGAAGGCCGGCGCCATGGGCAAGGCTTGGAAGGAGTCGGAGGCGCTGAAGGCCAAGGCCGCGGCGGATCCGGCGCTGGCCGCGGCCGTGGAGTCCTTCCAGAAAGATTTCCTGGCGCGCGCTCTGAAGCGCACGCAGAAGCAGGAGGCTTTCATCGCGAGCGGCCGCTACCACGAGGCCACTCTGTACTACGAGCGCGAGATCAAGGTCTTCGACGGCTCGCCGCCGGCGGAGGACTGGAAGGCTCTGCTGGCCGGCTGGAAGAAGGATCCGGCGGCCAAGCAGAACCTCGAGTTGGACAAGAAGCGCCTGGCCGCCTTGCAGAAGGCGCGCGAGGGCGACAAAGAGAAGGCTCTCAAGGAGTTGCGCAGCCTGCTCGAGAAGGCGGAAGGCCTGCCGATTCGCCAAGCCATTCAGGAGACCTACGAGAAGGTCGGCGCGATGACCGTGCTCGCCGCCAACTAGAGTCCGCTTTCGTCCGCGGCCGGCATCAGCCAGTCCGCGATCTTCCACTCCGTGGCCAGCGTGATGCGTCGCACGCTGGCCGGATCCACCCCGCGCAGCACGGAGTTCTCCGCGCTCAGGCTGAGCGCCAGTTGGCTGCGCTCCAGGCTCATCCAATCGCCCGGCGGTTTGGGCAGGCTGAAGCCGACGCGGCGGCCGTCTGCCAACTGCAATTCGAGGAAGTGCTGGGCCTGGAAGAGCAGGCCGACGCGCTCAGCGCCGGCCGCGGACCACCACAGCAGCACGCCGGCCTCGAGCACTTCTTCGCGGGTCGGCTCGAGCAGGCGCGCGTAGCGCACCGCGGAACCGAGCTCCTCGCGCACTCCGGGCCGCGCCAGGATCCAGGCATCGAGCGTGGCGCCGTGGCGGCGCTTGAGCGACTCGCCCATCGCGCCGTATTCCGCCCGCGCCTCGTCGCAGCCCAGGGCGGCGAAGAAACTGCGGCCCGCGGCTGCCGGCGAGGAGTAGTCCGGATGCGCGGTGAGTTCGGCGGCGGCGGCCGGGCAGGCGGAGCACGCCGGCAGCGCGGGCAGCGCCAGGACGAGGGCGGCCAGGAGCCGAGTCGAACGGATGCGGCGCATGGGCCTATATTGGGGTCGGGATGCGGCAGGAGCAACGGCAGCGCGGGGGGGGCGGATCGGGCATCGCCTGGGCGCTGGTCGCGACGCTCGCCCTGATCGGGCCTTCCGCCTGCGCGCGGCCGCCGCAGCAACCGGGCCTGCACTTCGCCACCAAGCTGGTGGATTTCGGCCGCCTCGACGCCGGGCCGAACCTGCCGGTGGTCTTTCCCTTTCACAACGGTCCGGAGGAACTGCTGATCCGCGCCATCGAAACTTCCTGCGGCTGCGTGGAGCCCAGCCTGATCCTCGACGAGCAGCCGCAGACGCTGCCGGCGCGCGTGCCGGCGGGGGCGCGCGGCGAGATTCGCGCCGTCTACCGCACCGAGGGCTACAGCGGCCGCAAGCTCACCGGACTCACGGTTTTCGGCGAGGGCGCCGGACTGCCGATCCAACTGCGCGTGGACTCGATTCTCGATTCCTGGCTGGTGCTGGATCCGCCGAAACTGGATTTCGGCGCGGTGGAGGGCCAGCGGGAGCAAGCCGTCAGCCTGCGGGTGGATGGCCGCGGCGATTTTCGCCTGACGGAAGTCCTGGGCGGCTCGCCCGACCTGCGGGTGGAGGGCCTGCCTTCGGCTCAGAGCGCCCGCTCGCAGGAATTCCGGGTGGTCCTGCTGCCCAATGCGGAGGAGGGCCGGCACGCCGCCTTTCTCAACCTCGGATCGGACGCCGGGTTCACCGTGCGGGTGCCCGTCTCCTACGAGGTGCAAGGCCGCCTGTGGACGGTCCCAGGCAGCAAAATCCTGCTCGGCGAGATCCCGGCCGGGGTCGCGGCCAGCACGGCGATCGAGGTCGGCGTGCGGGAGGGCCGCCTGGAGGCCCCAGAGGTCGAAATCCTCGGCCTGGAGGGAGTGCGAACGGCCATCAGGTCGCTGCCGGGAGAAAGCCGATATCGAGTAGACTTGACTCTTCCGGAACAAATGCCCGCGGGGGCTTTTTCCTGCCGGATCCGCCTGCGCCTGCGCCATCACCTGCCAGGCGGGGTTGAGGAGCCGGTGCGGGAATTGCGCCTCTTCGGGGTGGTCGTCGCCGGATCCTGAACGCCATGAAGCCTCTCGTCTGGTTCGCCGCCTCCCTGCTGGCCCTCCTGGGCTCTTCCTGCCTCGACCAGTCGGCGCTCGCCGCCGAGGCCGCCCCGGCCGCCGCGCCGCGCGTCGGCGCGCAGCCCGTCACGGAAGAGTCGGTGATCCGCGGCTTCGATCCGGCCGCGCCCGACCAGTCCATTCTGGCCCTGGCCAAGAGCGGGATGAGCGCCAGCAAGCTGGCCTTCGAGAAGACCGCGATCGACTTCGGCCAGATCTACCAGTTCGAGAGCATTCCCTTCGAGTTCCCCTTCACGGTCGAAGGCACCGAGCCGGTGATTCTCACGCGCGTGGACAGCAACTGCGGCTGCACGGACGCGCGCATTCGCGCCGACTGGGAAATGAACGCGCCCGGCGCCGATCCGGCGGTCGAGAAACTCTACGTCTACGGGCGCGAGATTCCGGCCGGCGCGCGCGGCACTGTGATCGGCACTTTCACCTCGGAGCGCCGCTTCGGCGACAAGTCCACGATCATCACCGTGCACGGCAACATGGCCAACACGCCGGTGCGGCTGGACTTGCACACCAACATCCGCGCGCTCTTTGACGTCAAACCGGGGCAGGTGAAATTCGGCGACGTGCTGGCCGGCGCGGTCAACGGCGCGGCGCCGCAGGAGGTGCGGGTCGTCTGCCGCAGTCCTTTCGAGGTCGTGCAGTGGAAGCGCCTGCCGCCCGGCGTCAAAGTCGAGCCGGTGGGCGAGCCGGAAGCCACCGGGTTCAAGACCGAGACCGCGCGGCGCTTCCGCGTCACGCTCGGTCCGGACGCCCCGGAGGGCATGCTCTCGGCTTCGTGCATCGCCGAGACCAGCATCAAGATGGATCTCGAGATCATGGTGATCGCCAACGTCACGGGTCCGGTCAGTTACACGCCGAGCGCCCGCATCGCCTTCGGCATGGTGCCGTCCGGCGAAGAGCGCAGCCGCACCATTGACCTGGAGTCCTCGATGCCGGCGCTGGTGCTGCCGGCGCCCGTCGTGGAAATGGAGGGTGAAATTCTCCAGTACCTGAAGGCCAGCGTCGAGACGGTCGAGGCCGGGCGCTTCCATCGCGTGCGCCTTACCCTGCCGGCGAATCTCGAGCCTTCCGTCATCACCGGGCTGGTGCGCCTCAAATATCCCGAGGGTTCCGGACTGGCTCCGCGCGAGTTCCCGATCACCGGACGCGTGGTCAAGAGCGGCCCGAAGGAGCCGCAGTGAAGCGCCTGCTGCCGGGCCTGCTGCTGCTGGGCGCGGCCGCCTGCAGCGGCGGCTCGGACGCCGGAGCGTCGCTGCGCTTCGAAACTTCCCGCCTCGAGCTGGGCACCATGCACCAGTACGAGGAGCGCGAGTTCATCCTGCCCTTCCGCATCGAGGGCAGCGGCGCCGTCCGGGTGGACGTGCTGGACACTTCCTGCGGCTGCACCGACGTGAAATTGGTGGTGAACGGCGAGGTCCTGCTGCAGGCCGAGAAGGATCACAGCGCGCCGGCGCACGAGCCGGAGAAGGCGGAGGACGACCAAGGGCTGTCGGCCACGGCCGGCGACCGCAAGATCGAACTCGCGGCCGGCACCGTCGGCGAGGTGCGCGGCACCTACCGTCCGGAGAAACGCGTGAACGACCAGATCGTCACGGTGACGATCGCCGGCAGCATGCTGAACTCGCCGGCCAAATCGCAGATTCACACCTTCGTGAAGCCGACCTTCGTCGTCGTCAGCGACGCCGGCAACTTCGGCACCCTGCGCGAGTCGGTGCTGAAGGCGGGGGAGTTGGCGCGCGAGTTCACGGTCCTGGCGCCGGCCGCCTTTCAGGTGAAATTCTGGAAGAACGTGCCCGCCAACCTGCTGATCGAGTCGGTGCCCGGCCCGGCCGAGCCTGCCCCCGACGGCGAGGGCGTGCTGCAGAAGTTCCGGCTGCGTCTGCAGCCGAGCACGGCGGTGGGGACGGAGCAGATCCTGATCACCGGCGAGACCAATCTGGGCCCGGCTCCGCTCGAGGTGAAAGTGGCCTGGCGCGTGCTGGGACCGGTGGTTTACTTTCCCGATCATCGGGTGCAGTTTCACAGCAAGACCAACGACCGCGATCACGAAGTTTTGGTCAAGATTCGGCCGAGTTCGGAGGAGGAAATGGTGCCGGAGCCGAAGGCGGAACTCCTGGGCGAGACGGCCGGCATCTTGAAGGTCGCCGTCGAGGCGCTGGCCGCGTCGGATCAAGGACTGGCCGGCTGGCAGCTGCGCGTGAAGCTGCCGAAAGGAACTCCGGCCGGGGTCTACAACGGGACCCTGCGGATCACCTATCCTGCTGCCCCGGGCATCGCCGCCAAGGAAATGACGGCCTACGCCCGCGTGCAGGAACCGCGTTGAACCGCGATCTCGGCGAAGTCCTCGTCTCCCAGGGAGCGATCACGGAAGAACAGCTGCGCGCCGCCCGCGCGGTGGTGAAGCAGCGTTCGCTGCCGCTGGCCCAGGTGCTGCTCGAGCAGCAGGCGACCGACGAGACCACGATGAGCCGCGCCCAGGCCAAGCTGGCGCGCATGCCCTTCGTGGATCTGGAGGGCCGCACGCCGCCGCAGCGCCTGACCGAGAAGCTGGACGCCACGGCCGCCTGGGAACTGGAGGCGCTGCCGGTCGCCGAGAAGGACGGCTCGCTGATCGTGGCGGTCGCGGATCCGGAGAAGGCGGTGATCGTGGACACGCTGCGCTTCCTGCTCGACATGCCGGTGGTGCTGGCGCTGGCCGCGCCGGCGTCGCTGCGCTCGGCGATGGAGCGCGTGTTCGGCCCGCGGCCGACGAAGGGCGCTGCCACCGCGCCGGCGCGGTCCGGCGGCGGCGGCGGCCACGACGAGGACGCGCCGATCGTGCGCCTGGTGCACCGCACCTTCGAGGAGGCGGTCACCCAGCGCGCCTCGGACATTCACATCGAACCCTTCGCCGACCGGGTGCGCGTGCGCTTCCGCGTGGACGGCGGACTCAAGGTCAGCGCCGAGCATCCGCCCGAGGTCTTCGCGCCCCTGCTCTCACACTTGAAGGTGACGGCCGGGCTGGACATCGCCGAAAAGCGCCGGCCGCAGGACGGGCGCATCGCCTTCCAGGTGGCCGGCCGCGATCTCGACGTGCGCGTGTCGGTGCTGCCGACCAACCACGGCGAAACCTGCGTGATGCGCTTGCTGGACCGCGAGGCCAACCTGATCTCGATGGAGGAACTGGGCATGGGCGAGGAGTCCCTGCGCTGGTTCAAGGACGTCATCGAGCGCCCGAGCGGCATGTTCCTCGTCACCGGCCCGACGGGCTCGGGCAAGACCACGACGCTCTACGCGGCGTTGCAGACGCTCAATCGGCCGGACAAGAAGATCCTCACGGTCGAGGATCCGGTCGAATACCGGATCCGCGGCATCAACCAGGTGCAGGTGCATCCGCAGATCGGTCTGACTTTTGCGCGCGTGTTGCGCGCCTTTCTGCGCCAGGCGCCGAACGTGGTGCTGGTGGGAGAGATTCGCGACAAGGAAACCGCCGAAGTCGCGATCCAGGCTTCGCTCACCGGCCACATCGTGTTCAGCACGGTGCACACCAACGACGCGCCGAGCGCGGTCACGCGGCTGCTCGACATGGGCGTGCCGCCCTTCCTCATCGCGACTTCGCTGCAGGGCGTGCTGGCGCAGCGCCTGGTCCGGCGCCTGTGCCCGCAGTGCGCGGTGGAGGAGGCCCCCACGGCCCTCGAGCAGAAGGTGCTCGGCCTGGCCGCCGACGCCAAGATCCGCCACTCGCGCGGCTGCCGCGTCTGCGGCGGGACCGGCTCGCGCGGCCGGGTCGGCGTCTACGAGTGGCTGGAGATGAACGAAGCCCTGCGTGAAGTGCTGTTCCACGCCACCGACGGCGCCAGTTTCGTGCGCGCCGCCGCCCAGTCCGGCCGCTTCCACTCCCTGGCCGAGGACGCTGTCCGCAAGGCCCGAAGCGGCGCCACCTCGGTGCAGGAGGTGCTGCGCGTCACGAAGGTCAAGTCCGAGGCTCCGGCAGCCGCCGAAGGGCAAGGCCCCGAGGCCGCCGCCGCGGCCGCTGCTCCGTCCGCACCCCCGACTCCCGCATGAAGCCATGACTCACGTCGAACCCGGATCCCGCCTGGACCTCTGGCTCAACTCCGTCGCCGAGAGCGACGCTTCCGACTTGCACATCGGCGCCTTCCGGCGGCCGATGATGCGCGTCTCCGGCGAACTGGAGCCGATCGAGGAGGCGGTGTTGACGCCCGAAGACACGGCGGACGTGCTGCTGCCGATCGTGCCCGAGCACCGCAGGAAGGAGCTGCAGGAGCTCGGCTCCTGCGACTTCGCGATCGAGCACGGCAACGACCGCTATCGCGTCAGCGTGTTCAAGCAGCGCCAGACCTACGCGCTGGTCTGCCGCCGCATTCCGCAGAGCCGCCTGACCTTCGATCAGATCGGCGCGCCGCCGGTGCTGCGCGCGCTGGCGCACTTGCCGCGCGGCCTGATCCTCGTGACGGGGCCGACCGGTTCCGGCAAAACCACGACGCTGGCCTCGATGATCCACGAGATCAACGAGCAGCGCTCCGAGCACATCATGACGCTGGAGGATCCGATCGAGTTCCTGCACGAGTCGCTCAAGGCGGTCGTCAACCAGCGCGAGATCGGCGACGACGTCTCGACCTTCAGCGAAGGCCTGCACCGCGTGCTGCGCCAGGACCCGGACGTGATCATGCTCGGCGAAATGCGCGACCTGGAGACGACCGCCGCCGGCATCACCTCGGCCGAAACGGGCCACTTGGTGTTCGGCACCCTGCACACCACGGGCGCGGCGCGGACAGTGGACCGGATCATCGACCAGTACCCGAAGGAGTCGCAGGAGCAGGTGCGCGCCCAGCTGGCTGTGTCTCTGCAAGCGGTGGTTTCGCAGGTGCTGATGCCGCGCGCCAGCGGCAAAGGCCGCGTGGCCGGATTCGAGATCATGATTCGCAACTCCGCGATCGAGAACCACATCCGCAAGGGCGAGACGTTCAAGATTCCGTCGGTCATGCAGACGCAGCGCCGCCTCGGCATGCAGTTGCTGGACGACCACCTCTTCGACCTGGCCAACGAGGGGGTGATCACGAAGGACACTGCCCTCGCCTACTCCCAGCTGCCCGGCGACCTGCGCCAGCGCTTCTCCGGCGGCGCGCCGGCGGCGCAGCCGAACTAGGGTCCGGCGCACATGGCGGAGCGGAAACTCATCGGCAAGATCCTCGTCGAACTCGGCGTGGTGGGAATGGGGCCCTTGCAGGCCGCGCTGGCCGAACAGCGCCGCACCGGCCAGAAGATCGGCCAGGTGCTGCTGGCGAAGGCGCTCGTCACCGAAGACGATCTGGCGCGCGCGCTGGCGATCCAGAACGGCCTCGAGTGGCTGCCGGCGGCGACGCTGCAACCGGAGCCCGCGGCGCTGGCGCTGCTCGACGCCGCCACCGCGCGCGCGTTCGGCGCGCTGCCGCTCAGCGTGGCCAACGGCGTGCTGCGCATCGTCGTCGCCGACCCCGACTCGCTGCCGCTGCTGGCCGATCTCGAAGCGGTCACCGGCTGTCGCGTGCAAGCCGCGCTGAGCGCCGCCGGCGCGCTCCGCGAGGCGGTCGAGAAGGCCTATCGCAAACAAGCCGAAACCAAGGCCGTGGCGGCGGCCGAATCCGGCGAGGCCGCGCCGATCGTGCGCCTGCTGGAAAGCATTCTGGCGCGCGCGGTGCGCGACCGCGCCGCCGACGTGCACATGGAGCCGCACCAAGGCGGCTTCCGCATCCGCATGCGCGCCGACGGCGTGCTCTTCGAGATCGATCCGCCGCCGCCGCACCTGGCCACCGCGATCGTGTCGCGCGTGAAAGTGCTGGCCAACCTCGACATCAGCGAGACGCGCATGCCGCAGGACGGGCGCATCGAGATGAACGTGGACGGCCACCGCGTGGATTTGCGCATCAGCACGGTGCCGACGCAGGGCGGCGAGAGCGTGGTGTTGCGGGTGCTCGACCGGCGCAATCTGCAACTCGACATGAGCAAGCTCGGCTTGCTGCCGGAAGAACTGGCGCAGCTCGACCGTTTCGTGCGCATTCCGCACGGCATCATCCTGGTGACGGGGCCCACCGGCAGTGGCAAGACGACGACGCTCTACTCGCTGCTCAACCGCGTCAACGATCCCGACAAGAAGATTCTCACGGTCGAGGATCCGGTGGAATACGACCTCGACGGCATCATTCAGGTGCCGGTCAACGACGAGATCGGCGTCAACTACTCGCGGGTGCTGCGCACCATGCTGCGCCAGGATCCGGACATCATCCTGGTCGGCGAAATCCGCGACCCGGAGACGGCGCAGATCGCGGTCGAAGCCTCCCTCACCGGCCACCTCGTGCTCTCGACCTTGCACACCAACGACGCGCCATCGACCGTCACGCGGATGGTGGACCTGGGCGTCGAGCCGTTCCTGCTCGCCGCCACCCTCGAGGGCATCGTCGCGCAGCGGCTGGTGCGCTGCCTGTGCCCCGACTGCCAGGAAGAGCACGTGCCCGAGGCCGAACTGCTGCGCAAGGCCGGTTTGGACCGGCCGGAGACCTTCCGGCGCGGCCGCGGCTGCGAAAAATGTCACTGGACCGGTTACACGGGCCGCATCGCGATCTACGAGATCTTGGAGTTGGAT
>CAYVPL010000097.1:0-9476 GCA_964453755.1 uncultured Planctomycetales bacterium | reverse complement strand
CGCGTGCTGATTCTGCCCGACGCCTCCGAGAGCGTCAGCGCCGGCGGCATCGTGCTGCCTGACAACGCCCAGGAGAAGCCCCAGCGCGGCGCCGTCGTCGCCGCCGGCCCGGGCCGCCTGAGCAAGAAAGGCGAGCGCCTGCCGATGCCCATCGCCGTCGGCGACACCGTGATCTACGGCAAATTCTCCGGCAACAACATCGAAATGAACGGCGAGGAGTACAAGGTGCTCCGCGCCGACGAGATTCTCGCCAAGCTCGACCGCTAACCGCCCCCACTCCCATGCCCAAGCAGATCCTCTTCGAAGACAAGGCCCGCGAGAAACTTTTCGCCGGCATCGAGACCATGGCGAAGACCGTCGGCATCACGCTCGGGCCCGCCGGCCGCGTCGTGATCCTCGAGAAGTCCTTCGGCTCCCCTTCCGTGACCAAGGACGGCGTCAGCGTCGCCAAGGAAATCGAGTTCGAGGATCCCTTCATGAACCTCGGCGCCAAGCTGGTGCGCGAGGCGGCCTCGAAGACCAACGACGAAGCCGGCGACGGCACCACCACCGCCACCGTGCTGGCGGCCGAAATGGTGCGGCAAGGCCTGCGCTACATGGCTTCGGGCGCCAGCCCGGTCGCGCTGAAGGAAGGAATGGACCTGGCCGTCGAGGCCGCGGTTCAATCCATCAGCGCCCTCAAGAAGGACGTCAAGGGCCGTGAAGACCTGGCCAAGGTCGCCACGATCTCCGCCAATCATGACGCGAAGATCGGCGAGACCATCGCCACCGTGCTGGAGAAGACCGGCCTCAAGGGCGTCGTCACCGTCGAGGAGGCCAGCGGCGTCGAGACCACCTTCGAGTACGTGGACGGCATGTCCTTCGACAAGGGCTACATCTCGCCCTACTTCGTCACGGACCTCACCCGCATGACCGCGGTCTACGAGGACGCCCTGGTCTTCATCTACGAGAAGAAGATCAGCGACCTGATGGAGTTCCTGCCGCTGCTCGAGTCCGTGGCGCGCGCCGGCAAACCCCTGCTCGTGATCGCCGAAGACGTCGAGGCCGAGGCTCTCGCGGGCTTGGTCGTCAACAAACTGCGCGGCGTGATGAACGTCGTCGCGGTGAAGGCGCCCGGCTTCGGGGATCGCCGCAAGGCCATGCTCGAGGACATCGCCATCCTCACCGGCGCGAAGCCGGTGCTGGAAGAAACCGGCCGCAAGCTGCAGGATTGCACTCTGGAAGACTGCGGCCGCGTCGGCAAGCTGACGGTCGAGAAGGAGCGCACGGTTCTCGTCGGCGGCGGCGGCAAGAAGGCTGAACTGCAGAGCCGCGTGCGCCAGATCCAGGCGCAGATCGACCGCACCACCAGCGAGTACGACCGCGAGAAGCTGCAAGAGCGGCTGGCCAAGCTGGCCGGCGGCGTGGCGGTCATCAAGGTCGGCGGCGCCACCGAGTCCGAGCTCAAAGAGCGCAAGGACCGCGTGGACGACGCTCTCAACGCCACGCGCGCCGCGCGCGAGGAAGGCGTGGTGCCGGGCGGCGGCACCGCCCTGCTGCGCGCGATTCCCGCCGTCGAGGCCGCGCTCAAGGCCGCGAAGGGCGACGCGAAGTTCGGCGTGGACGTGGTGCTGCGCGCGCTCAAGGCGCCGACGCGCCTCATCGCGCAGAACGCCGGACAAGACGGCAGCCACGTGGTCGAGGAAGTTCTGGACCTCAAGGGCTGGAACGGCTTCAACGCGCTGAGCGGCCAGTACGAGGACATGGCGAAGTCGGGCGTGCTCGACCCGGCCAAGGTGGTGCGCTGCGCGCTGCAGAACGCCGCCTCGATCGCGGGCCTGCTGCTCACCACCAACACCCTGGTCGTGGACCTCAAGGACGAGTCCAAGGACGCGGTGGCCGGCGCCATTTCCTGAGCCGGGCGGAACTTCCCGCGTGGCCCAGCGCGACTACTACGAGATCCTCGGCGTCGCGCGCGACGCAAGCGAGGCGGACGTCAAGTCCGCCTATCGCAAGCTCGCGATGAAATTCCACCCGGACCGCAACAAGGAAGCGGGCGCGGCGGACAAGTTCAAGGAGGCGACGGAGGCTTACGCGGTCATTTCCGATCCGCAGAAGCGCGCCGCATACGACCGCCATGGTCACGCCGGCGTCAGCGGCGGCGCCGCGCAGGGCGGCGGCGTCAACGTGGACTTCGAGGACATCTTCCAGCAGTTCGCCGACATTTTCGGCGGCGCCACGGCCGGCGGCGGCATCTTCGAATCCATTTTCGGCGGCCAGGGCCGCGGCAGCGGCGGCAACCGCGGCCGCTCGCTGCGCGCCGCCGTCGAGATCGGCCTCGAAGAAGTGCTGACCGGCGCCGAGCGCACCCTCAGCATTCGGCGCGCCGAGCCCTGCGAGCCCTGCCACGGCAGCGGCGCGGCGCCCGGCACGAAGCGCGAGACTTGCCCCACCTGCCGCGGCCGCGGCGCGGTGGCGCAGCAGCAAGGTTTCTTCGCCGTGCGCACCAGTTGTCCGCGCTGCGCGGGCCAGGGCAGCGTCGCGCAGAATCCGTGCAAGACCTGCGGCGGCGACGGCCGCGTGCCCAAGCAGAGCGAACTGCGGGTCAAGATTCCGGCCGGCATCGAAAGCGGCGCGCAGATCCGGCTCAGCGGCGAAGGCGAAGCCGGTCCGCACGGCGGCCTGGCCGGCGATCTCTTCGTCGAAGTGCAGGTGCGCGAGCGCGAAGGCTTTCATCGGCAGGGCCAAGACCTCTACGTCGAAGTTCCGCTCAGCTGGCCGCAGGCCACGCTCGGCGATCGCCTGCACGTGCCCACGCTGGATGGCCACGCGCGCATGAACGTGCCGGCCGGCACGCCCAGCGGCAAACTCTTCCGGATCCGCGGCCAAGGCCTGCCGCCGCTGCACGGCGGATCGCGCGGCGATCTGCTGGTGCGCGTGTACGTGTCGGTGCCCGAGAAACTCAGCCGCGAACAGAAGAGCCTGGTCAAGCGGCTCTTCGAAATTGACAAGGAGAAGAGCGGCGGCAAGGAGGAGGCATGAGCTCCAAGAAGCGCAAAGGGCATCCGGAGGAGGAAGATCCCGTGAAGGATGCGGCAGAAATCGCCGCGCCGGAGGAAGCTCCGGCCCCCGCCCCGGCTCCGGAACAGACCGTGGAGTACTGGAAGGACCAGTGCTTGCGCGCGATCGCCGAGCTGCAGAATCTGCGCCGCCGCAGCAATCAGGACGTCGAGGAGCGGGTCGTGCAGCGCATGGAGGGTCTGCTCAGCGACCTGCTGCGCGTGGACGACTACTTCGCGGCCGCGCTGGCCGCGATTCCGGCGCCGGTTCAAGCCGCCGAAGGCAGCCGCGCCTTCCTGGCCGGAATTCTGGCCATCCGCCAGGCCTTGGACGGGGTGCTCGTCGCCCACGGGGTGCAGTTCGTCGAGCCGGGGCCGGATACCCCTTTCGACCCGGCCGAGCACGAAGCCGTCGAGGTGCTCGCCGACCCCGCTCTGACCGCCCCCCGCATGGAATTGCTGGCCCGGGGCTGCCGGATGGGGCGCCGCATCCTGCGCCCGGCGCGGGTGCGCCTGCGCCAGCCTGCCGCCGCGCCGGCCCTTTAACTGGCCGTCCGCGGGATTATTCCCTAGTATGAATCGGTCCCAATCGTTCTGAGACCAAGCATGCGCACTCCGCGTACCTTCCTGATCCTGCTGCTGGCCGTGGCCTGCGCCGCCCTCGGCCTGGCGCCGGACGCCGCCGCCCAGAAGCCCGGCAACAAGTTCCGCGACTTCCCGGCCATGGGCTTCAAGTTCAAGCCGCTGGCCGACTGGCTGGACGTCCCCACCTCGCCGGACGACGCCGCGCGCAACATCGTCGGGCAGTTGCAGGCGGCGCGCGCGGAGTACGTGAAGTCCTCCGAGGACGGCGACCGCGTGCAGTGGCAGTCGCAGCTCTACGTCTTCCGCATCAACCCGCCGGTGGCCGTGACCGACGGGGCCAACGAAGGCGGCGACCTGCGCGGCGGCGTCAAGCGCGAAGAGGGCAAGGAAGAACTGCTCCGCGAACTGATCCAGAGCGTCGCCGGCGGCGGCTTGCGCGAAGCCGAATTCAAGGAGGTCGTGCCGGAGGTCGAAGAATTCAAACTCAACAAGACCTGGATCCTGAAACGCGAGGTCTACACCACCTTCATCGTCGGCAGCAACGGCGTCGCGATGGACGTGGTCTTCGATTGCTGGCTCCTGCCGATGACCGGATTCAAGGTCGGTTTCGTCTGGGATTACCCGGCCAGCGTGCGCAAGGACTGGTCGAAGGCCGTCGAGAAGTCCATGCGCTCCATTCGCCTGTCCGAGGCCATGGAGGAAGTGGCGGGAGTGACCGAGAACTCCTCCTACGAGGAACTCAAGAAGTTCCACCAGGCCGAGGTCGCGCAGACGCCGGGCTGGCGCCTCGTGGAAACGCCGCGCAAGCAGTACCTGATCAAGACCAACGAGCCGGACAGCAAGAAGATCAACGAGGTGATCAAGCGCCTGGAGGCCTCGCGCGAACTCTTCGAGGAAGATTTCCCGCCGGCCCAGCCGATCGAGCACGTGTCCGTCGTGCGCGTCTGCGCCACCGAGGAAGAGTTCCACCAGTACGGGGACACTCCGCCCGGCGTGGCCGGCTGGTTCAACCCGGGATCGACCGAGTTGGTCCTTTACTTCTCGAATGACGATGGCGGCGACGCCGTGCTGGAGGTGATGACGCACGAGGGCTTCCACCAGTACTGCCACTTCCTGTTCGGCCAGATGGAGGCGCACCGCTGGTTCGACGAAGGCACCGGGGACTACTACGGCGGCTTCGACCTGAAGGGCGGCAAGCTCGTCTCCGACGCCAACATGTCCGGCGGACTGCGCCGGATCGACATCATCAAGGAGAACCTCAAGAACGGCAGTTACAAGCCGATCTCGGTCCACATCCGCGCCGATCACCCCACCTGGCAGCGCGATGGCGTGGACAGCTACTCGCAGTCCTGGTCCATCATCTACTTCCTGCGCCAGGGCATGCGCGGGAAAGTGGGCGGCAAGTACTGGAAGAAGGAGTACGCCGACATCCTGCCCAACTACATCCGCGAATTGGCGGCGGGCTGGGACGCGGCCAAGGAGAAGGCTCTGCAGGAGGTGACGGAGAACTTCGAGAAGTCCAAGGAGCACATGTCCGAAGAGGACAAGAAGGCGGCCGAGGAGAACATCGCGCGCATCGTCCGCTACGTGCTCGACGACCCGAAGACGCGCGACGAAGTGTGGGCCCGGGCCATGGCCGAATCCTGGGGCAAGATCGACGAGATGGATTTCGAAGAGCGCTGGAAGGCCTACGTGCTCGACGATCTCAAGTGACCTCGCCGCGGTCGCCCGCGCCTTCGCGGTCCGACCAGCGCAGGATCTTGCGCGTCCAGAACATGTAGAGCGGCTTGCCCGTCACGCGCCAGACGCGCGCGGGCAGCGAGCGCTTGGCCAGCATTTTCAACTCCCGCGGCGTCAGCGCCCCGGCGCAGTACCGGCGCTTGTGCTTGAGCACGTGGCGCAGATCCTCGCGCCCGCACAGCCGGAACCAGCGCCCGCGCCGGGGATGGTGGCGCGCCAGCTGGAAGTCCACCAGCGCCGGGCGGCCGTCGGGCCGCTCGAGCACGTTCGGCTGCTTGGCCAGATCGTTGTGGGTCACGCCCAGGCGGTGCAGGCGCACCAGATGGCGCCGCAGCGCCGCGTAGAACTCCGGATCCTGGCGGCGCGCGTCCTGCAGCGGGCGGCCTTCGATCCAGGTGCGCTCGAGCCGGCTGCCGTCCCAGAACAGGAGCGCCGGAAAGCCGTCCACCACGCCGACGGCGCGCAGC
Organism: uncultured Planctomycetales bacterium; assembly: GCA_964453755.1. Classification (GTDB taxonomy): domain Bacteria; phylum Planctomycetota; class UBA1135; order UBA1135; family UBA1135; genus JAQBVK01. The sequence goes on along the minus strand of CAYVPL010000097.1, from coordinate 3,646 downwards.
GCCCGGGCCTCGCGGTCGGCGAGCAGGCGCGCCAGCCAGCGCACCCACCAGCGGGCGGAAGAAGTCTCACGAACGACCTTCACCCCGTCGCTAGAATCCACGCGCAGCACGCGGCCGAAGAGGTCGGCCTTGAGCGGCTTGACGACTTCGCCGTTCCCCGGCTCTCGCGGCTGCGACATGGCGCCCATGCTAGCAGCGAAGCTGGACCTCCTGCGGGAGACGGGTGCGGGGCTCGGCAGCCTGCTGCTGACCCTGCCGCGGCACGCGCTGGCCATGAGCCGCCGCGACGCCGGCCTGCGTGAATACGCGCTGCTCGAGCGCGACGTCGTGCCGGACGGTCCGCTCGACGGCGGCGAGGTGCCGCCCTGCTCGTTGGAAAACGTGGTGATCGCCTGCGGCGACGTGTCCGGCGAGACGCACGCGGTGCGCCTGCTGCGCGAGTTGCGCCTGCGCCATCCGCGCCTGCGCGCGCGCGGTTTCGGCGGCGCGCGCCTCGCCGCCGAAGGCATGGAGGTGTGGGAGCCGCTCGCCGATCTCAACGTCATGGGCATCAAAGACGTGGCCGCGCGCCTGCCCCTGTTCCTGCGCGCCGTGCACCGCTTCGCCGAGGAGATCCGCCGCCAACCGCCCGACGCCGTGGTGCTGGTGGACTATCCCGGCCTCAACCGCGTGCTCCTGCGCGTGGCCGCGCGCCGGGGCATTCCCGTGGTGGACTACGTCGCGCCGCAGTTGTGGGCGTGGGCGCCGTGGCGCGTCGCGGATTTCCGGCGTGCGCAGAAGTTGCTCACCATCCTGCCCTTCGAGCGCGACTGGTATCGGCGCCACGGCGCCGCCGCGGAATTCGTGGGCCATCCCCTCGGCGACGCGCTGGCCGAAGCCGGCGCCGACGAGGCTCCGGCGCCGGCGGAGTTGGATGCGCCGGGCGGCCCCTGGATCGGCATTCTGCCGGGCAGCCGCCAGCGCGAAGTGCGCGAAAATCTGCCTGGCCTGCTCGCCGCGGCGGCGCTGCTGCGCGCGCGCATGCCGGAGGCCCGCTTCGTGCTGCCGCACCTGCGCGCCGAAGTGTGGCCGGCGATTCACGCCCAACTCGCGGCCGCGCCCGTGCCGGTGCTGCCCGCGCCGGGCTGCTTCCACCGCATCCTGCCGCGCCTCGCCGGAGCCTGGGCCGTCAGCGGCACGGCCAGCGTCGAAGTGGCGCTGTGCGGCGTGCCGACCGTCGTCGTCTACCGCATCACCTCGCGCTTCGGCGCCTGGTTCGCCCGCCGCGCGCTCACGATCCCCCACGTCGGCGCCCTCAATCTGATGGCCGGCCGCGAACTGCTGCCGGAGATCGTGGGTTTAGAATGCCCTCCGGAGCTGATGGCGGAGCGCATGCTGGGGCTCCTGGACTCCGGCCAGCAGGCCGAGCTCCGGGCCACCCTGCGGCGCATCCGCACCAGCTGCGCCCCGGCCGGCGCCGGCGCGCGGGCCGCCCGCGCCGTCGAGCGGGCGGTGGCCGAATCCCGCCGAACCGCGGCCTCCGCCGCGCGTTCTTCCTAAGCGACCGACCTCATGCACAGCCTCCTGCTTGCCCTTGCCCTGCTCGCGCCCCAGGGGCCGAGTGAAAAAGACCTCTTCGACGAGGTCCTGACCGTGGTTCGCGCCGGCCAGGCCGCCGACGGCAGTTACGGCGCCGGGCTGGAAGACACGGCGGACGCCGTGATCGCTTTCGCCCTCTCGCCGCGCGCCTACCGCGTGGACGATGGTCCCTTCATCCGCGACGCGGTGGCTTGGCTGCTCCAGCATCAGGCCGCAGCGACGGACGAGGACGTCGCGGCCAAGTTGGCGCTGGCCCTGGAACGCGCGCACGTCAGCCTCTATCAGCCCACGGTGCAGGCGATTCTGCAGCGCCGCGGCTGGCAGGCGCAGGAGTTGCCGCGCCGGCTGCTCGATGGCGTCACCGCGAAGTCCGCGGTGGATCTGCTCCTGGCGCTGCCGGCCGACGCATCCGCCAGCCAGCGGATCCGCACTGCGGCCCAGGCGGCGCTCCTGCGCACCGTTGCGGCCAAACCGGCCGCCGCGCGCCCGGACGCCAGCGCCGCATACGAGCGCGGCGTGGACGCCTTGTTGAACCTGCGCGCCGCCAGCGGCTTCTGGGAGGTGTTCGGCGCGCCGGAACCGGGCATCAGCGCCATCGCGGCGCGCGCGCTGCTGGGCAGCCAGCGGGCCGACGCGCGCGCGGCGGCGCTGCCCGTGCTCGACTGGCTGCTGACGCTGCAGCAGCCGGACGGCTCCATCCACGGCGGACACGTGCAGGTCTACACCACTTCGGTGGCGATCGGCGCGCTCCTGGCCGGCGCGCGGCCGGAGGACAAGCCCGCAATCGAGCGGGCCGTGGCTTTCCTGGTCGCCACGCAGTGCGACGAGGGCGAAGGCTACAGCGAGTCGGACAAGTTCTACGGCGGCATCGGCTACGGCGGCGACTTGCGTCCGGATTTGTCAAACCTGCAGTACGCGCTCGAGGCGCTGCACGAAGCGGGCGTCGCCGCGGAAGATCCCGCCTTCGCGCGGGCCATGCTGTTCCTGCAGCGCTCGCAGAACCGCAGCGAGTCGAACCCCGACGCCTACCTGGACGCCGACGACCCGCGGCCGATCCGCGCCGGCAACGACGGCGGCGCTGCCTACTACCCGGGCAACTCGCCGGCCGGCGTCGAGACCCTGGCCGACGGCACGCGCGTGGCGCGCTCCTACGGCTCGATGACTTACGCGCTCCTGAAGTGCTACGTCTTCGCCGGGCTCGACGCCGAGGATCCGCGCGTGGCCGCGGCCGTCAACTGGATCTCCGCGCATTGGACGCTCGAAGTCAATCCCGGCTTCGACCTGATGCGCGACCCGCGCGCCGGCATGCAAGGCCTCTATTACTACTACGAGACTCTGGCCGAGGCGCTGGCGGCGCTCGACGTGGACGAAATCGTTGCGCCCGGCGGCGTGCGGCACGACTGGCGCGCCGAGCTGATCGTCACGCTCCAGAACGCGCAGCGCGAGGACGGCACCTGGGTCAACGAACTGGCGCCGCGCTGGTGGGAAGGCAATCCGGCGCTGTGCACGGCCTACGCGCTCAACGCCCTGCTGGCGGCGCGCGAGTAATCTCTCGCCGGATGAACGGACTGCACCGCGCGCTCGATCCGGCCTGCCGCGCGCGCTGGCTGATGCGCGACGCGCGCGGCGCGCTGCGCGATCTCACGGCCGGCGGCCTGCCCGACGATCTGCCCGCGGCCGCAGCCTGGCTGCTGGCGGCCCGCGAGCGCGCGGCCGCGCTGCTGCTCGCGCCGCTCGCCCCCGCCGACGCTTCCCAGTGGCCCCTGGTGCTGCCCGGCCGGCCGCCGAAGGCGCTGTGCGTCGGCCGCAACTTCGCCGAGCACGCGGCGGAGTTGGGCAATCCGGTGCCGGAGGAATTGCTGTGGTTCGCGAAGCTGCCGAGCATCCTGGTCGGCCAGGACGCGGTCGTGAAGCTGCCCTCGTGGCTGCGCTCGCGCGTGGATCCCGAGGCCGAGGTGGTGGCGCTGGTGGGCCGCGGCATCGAGGCCGGCGCCACCCCTGCCGAGGCGGCGGCTTCGATCGCCGGCTACAGCCTGGGCTTCGATCTGACGGCGCGCGGCGTGCAGGG
>CAYVPL010000096.1:0-9536 GCA_964453755.1 uncultured Planctomycetales bacterium | reverse complement strand
CATCACATCCTGGCCTTTTCGGTCTGGCTGGCCAGCAACAGCGTGAAGGGCGGCACCGCCTGGGGCGCCACCGACGAACTCGGCTATCGCGCGGTGGAGAACGTGGTGCACGTCAACGATCTGCACGCCACGATGCTGCACCTGTGCGGCATTGACCATCGCCGGCTGACCTATCGCTACCAGGGCCGCGACTTCCGTCTCACCGACGTGGCTGGCGAAGTGGTGCGGGGAATCCTGAGCTGAGAGACTCGCGCCTCAGCTGGCGGGCGCCATCGGCGAGGAGTTGCTCGACGGTGTCGCGCAGTTGCGCGACGGCCGCGTCGTAGGCTTCGAAGTTGCGGTAGCTGCGCGCGAGCATCACCGCTCCTTCCATGGTGGTGAGCACGAAGACCGCGAGGCGCCGGGGGTCGGAGCGGGCGGGCAGGCGCGGACGCGCGGCGTCGAAGCACTCCTGCACGGCGTCGAGCCAGCCCTCGAAGTTCTGCGTCAGCAGGCTGCGCGCGCGCGGGTGGGTTTCGCCGACCTCGATGACCAGGTTGCCGATCGGGCAGCCGTGGCGAAACTCGGTGGCCTCGAGCATGCGCCGGTAGCCTCCTAGGAGTCCGAACACCCGCTCGATCGGGTCGGACTCAGCCTCCCAAATCGGCGCCAGCACGCCGGAGTAGAAGGTCAGGCGGCGCTGCTCGAGGGTGGCATGCAGCAGATCTTCCTTGGTGGGGAAGAAGTAATAGAGCGAACCGGGCAGCACGCCGGCTTGGCGCGCGATCTGGGCCAGGCCGGTGTTGCCGTAGCCCTGGAAAACGAAAAGCTCCATGGCCGCCTCGATCAGCCGCGTGCGCGTGTCGCCGGCGGGAATCTCCGGCTTCGGGGCCTTGGTTGGTTGCACAACCAAAACCTAGCACACTCTTCAAAAGTCGGCCAAGCGGTCTGCGGCAGCCGAATGGTGCCGAAGGCGGAGAGGGGGGGAGCGAACGACCGGCGCTCGCGCGCGGTCTTCGCCGCGAACGAGCGCCTTCGGTTCCGACGCGGACTAGCGCTTGCGCGACTTGCCGGTGAAGCCGATGCCCTCGCGGCTGGCCTTCTGGTAGATGGCCTGGGGCTTGCGGCCGAGGACCTTCGCGGCCTGGGCGCCGGACTTGCCGGACTTGGCGAGTTTGCGCAGCAGTGCCAGCTCGGCGCGGGACCATTGCTGGTAGTGTTGAGTGGGTTTCTTTGCCATGAGGGGAGCCATATTAACAATGATGCGGCTGTTTGCCAACAGTATTTTGCCGCGCCGACCTAGACTGACGTCAATCCCATGCTCAGTTACGCCGTCTGGCTCCTCACGTCTCTGACTTCGGCTCAAGATCCGGTCGCACCGGAGAAAAAGCTCGATTCCGGGACATTGTCCGCGCTCAGCTTCCGCTCGATCGGGCCGGCGCTCATGTCAGGCCGCATCTCCGACGTGGCGGTGGATCCGGAGCAGCCCAACGTGTGGTACGCGGCCGCGGGATCGGGCGGCTTGTGGAAGACGCTGAACGCCGGGACGACTTGGTCGCCCATTTTCGACGGGCAGGGCTCTTATTCCATCGGCTGCGTGACCATCAGCCCGCACGATCGAAACGTGATTTGGGTCGGCAGCGGCGAGGCCGTGGGCGGGCGCCACGTCGGCTGGGGCGACGGCGTGTACCGCAGCGGCGACGGCGGCCGGAGTTTCGAGAATCTCGGTCTCAAGGCCACGGAGCACATCGCCAAGATCGTGGTGGATCCGCGCGATCCCGACTTCGTTTACGTCGCGGCGCAGGGGCCGCTGTGGTCGGGCGGCGGCGAACGCGGCTTGTATAAAACAACCGACGGCGGCCGCAGTTGGCGGCAGATTCTGGCCGCCGGCCCGTACACCGGAGTGACGGACGTGGTGATCGATCCGCGCAACCCCGACGTGCTCTACGCGGCCACGCACCAGCGCCAGCGCACGGTGTGGGCGCTGATCAACGGCGGACCCGAATCCGGCATTCACAAATCCACCGACGGCGGCCAGAGTTGGACGGAACTGAAACAGGGTCTGCCGGGCGGCGACAAGGGCAAGATCGGTCTGGCCTTGTCGCCGCAGGATCCTGCCGTCGTCTACGCCACCATCGAGTTGGCCGGCGGCGAAGGCGGATTCTGGCGGTCGGACAACGGCGGCGCCAGCTGGAGCAAGCAGAGCGACTACGTCAGCGGCGGCACCGGACCTCACTACTACCAGGAGCTGTGGGCCGATCCGCACCGGGCGGGCTCCATTTATCAAGCGAACGTGGTGTTGGGGCGCAGCGACGACGGCGGCGCCACTTGGCAGGGCATCGGCAACGACAACAAGCACGTGGACAACCATGCCGTCGCCTTTCACCCGACCGATCCTGACTTCTTGCTGGTCGGCTGCGACGGCGGCCTTTATCTGTCGCGCGACCGCGGCGTGACTTTCCAGTTCTTCGCCAACCTGCCGCTGACTCAGTTCTACAAAGTGGACGTGGACTACGACTGGCCCGTGTATCACGTGGTCGGCGGCACGCAGGACAACGCCACGCAGTACGGCCCGGCGCGCACGCTGACGGCGCAAGGCATCACCAACGCGGACTGGCGCGTGCTGATCGGCGGCGACGGCCACGACTGCGCGATCGAGCCCTCCAATCCCGACGTCGTCTACTGCGAGTCGCAGGAGGGGTATTTGCGGCGCTTCGACCGCCTGACCGGCGAGTCCATTGACATCCGCCCGCGCCCGGCCAGCGGCGAGGAGGACTTCCGCTTCAACTGGGATTCGCCCATCCACCTCAGCCCGCACTCGATCTCGCGCGTGTACTTCGGCTCCAAGGTCCTGCACCGGAGCGACGATCACGGCAGTTCCTGGACCACCGTCAGCCCCGATCTTTCGCGCGGCGAGAACCGGCTGTCGCTGAAGATCATGGACCGCACGTGGAGCGTGGACGCGCTCTGGGATCTGCGCGCCATGTCCCAGTACGGCAACCTCACTTCGATCTCCGAGTCGCCGCTGGTCGAGGGCCTGATCTACGCCGGCACCGACGACGGCCTCATCCAGGTGACCGAGGACGGCGGCCGCACCTGGCGCCGCTGCGACCGGATGGGGGAGACGCCCGAGTACGCCTTCGTCAACGACGTGAAGGCCGATCGCTTCGATCCCGACGCGGTCTACGCCGTGCTCGATCGGCACAAGGCCGGCGACTTCACTCCCTACGTGGTGCGCAGCGCCGACCGCGGCCGCACGTGGACTTCGATCGCGAGCGATCTGCCGGCCCGCCACGTGGCCTGGCGCATCATCCAGGACCACGTCAAGCCCGAACTGCTGTTTCTGGGCACCGAATACGGCGTGTTCTGCAGTCTGAGCGGCGGCGGCAGCTGGCTCAAATTGTCAAGCGGCCTGCCTCCGATTCCCTGCCGCGACCTGGAAATCCAGCGCCGCGAGAACGATCTGGTCGTGGCCACCTTCGGCCGCGGCTTCTACGTGCTGGACGATTTCTCGCCTCTGCGCGAGCTCAGCGAGGAGCGATTGGCCGAGGAGTTCCTCCTGTTCGCGCCGCGCCCGGCGCTGCAGTTCGTGCCCGACGACCTGCTCGGCGGCGAGAAGGGCTCGCAGGGCGATTCCTACTTCAACGCGTCCAATCCGGACTACGGCGCCGTCTTCACCTACCATCTGCGCGACGCCTTGCGCAGCCTCAAGGATCAGCGCAAGGAGGCGGAAGGCAAGCTCAAGAAGGAAGGCGCCGACGTCCCGGTGCCGAGCTGGGAAGCGCTCAAGGCCGAGGAGCGCGAGCTCCCGCCGGCGCTCTGGCTGGAGATCCGCGACGGCGCGGGCGCGCTGGTCAGCCGCGTGGATTGCGCCACCGGCGCCGGTCTGCACCGCAGCAGTTGGAATCTGAATTACGCCGACGGCTTCGGCCGGGGCGGACGCCGCGCGCCGGCGGGCAGCTACACCGCGCGCGCCTTCCGGCGCCAAGGCGAGACCACGACCCCGCTGGGCGAACCGGTGACTTTCGAAGTGAAAGCCGTCGGCCAACCGGCGCTCCCGGGCATGGATCGCGCAGCGGCGCTGGCCTTCCAGGAGCAGCTGCTCGAACTGCAGCGTCAGGTGCAGGGCACGCGGCGCGTGCTCGACGCCTCGCTGGCCGAAGTGCGAGAAATCCTCGAACTTCTGCGGACGGACCGCCGCGCCGAGTCCGCATGGCTGGCCGAGGCGCGCCGTCTCGAGCTCGCACTGCTCGACGCTCAGGAGACCTTGCTGGGCGACAGCATTCCTGCGCGCTACGGCGCCGAGGCGAAGCCGGCCATCCTCAACCGCCTGCAAGGCGTGCTCTTCGCGGTCCTGGGCGGAACGCACGGGCCGACCGGCACGCAGCAAGAGCAGTTCGAAATGGCGCGCACGGATTTTGCCGCCGCGATCGACGGCATGCGGCAGCTGGTCGAGGAGGAACTGGCGACCTTGAAGCAGACCCTCGATGCGGCGGGTTTGCCGTGGACGCGAGGCCGGGCCATCCCGCGCTAACATCTGCCGATGGCGCGCGCCTACTTGATCCTCATCGGCCTGACCTTCACGGCCTTCGGCCTGTGGCTCCTGATGGATCCGGAGGCTCTCACCCGGCTGATCGGCCTGAAAATGGAGACGGTGTCGGCGCGCACCGAGATTCGCGCCTTCTACGGCGGGCTCGAGCTGGGCATCGGCGCCTTTCTGCTGGGCTGCGCGCTGTTTCGCAACGGCGTGATGATCGGGCTGGGCTTGGTGGCCTGCGCGTTGGGCGGCGCGGGCGCGGCGCGCCTCGGCAGCCTGGTGCAGGACGGCCGCGAGGGCTGGCAGATGACGCTCATCACCGTGCTCGAGTTGGGCGCGACGCTCCTTGCGCTGATTCTGCTGATTTGGCGGCCGGCCAAACCCGGCAGCACGCCCCGCACCTGAGCCTGCCGGCCGACCGCACCATGACTGCCGCGCATTGGCATCGCAAATTGCATCGCTGGGGGGCGCTCATCGCCGCTCTGCCGCTGCTGATCATCGTCGTCTCCGGCATTTTTCTGCAACTGAAGAAGGACTGGACCTGGGTCCAGCCGCCGACGCTCAAGGGCTCGAGTCCGGAGCTGACCATTCCTTGGGATCGGGTGCTCGAAGTGGCGCAATCCGTGCCCGAGGCCGGAGTGCGGAGCTGGGACGACATTGACCGCCTCGACGTGCGCATCGGCCGCGGCATGCTCAAGGTCCAGTGCAAGAATCATTGGGAATTGCAGATTGACACGCACGACGGCAGCTTGCTGGCCTCGACCTACCGCCGCTCGGACCTCATCGAGCAGATTCACGACGGCTCCTTCTTCCACGACAGAGTCAAACTCTTCGTCTGGCTGCCCGTGGCCTTCATCCTGCTCGGCCTGTGGATCACCGGCGTCTATCTCTGGCTGCTGCCTCATCTGGTCCGGCGCCGCAAGCGCCTCAAGGCGTGATGCTGCGGCGCGCGCTGCTGGCCGCCGCTCTGCTGCTGCCCGGCTGCGCCTCGATGGAGGTGACGCCGACGAGTCTGCGCGAAGCGGTGGGACCGGCCGCCGACCGCGACCAGGCCCTGGCAAATTGGCGCGCAGCCGTGACACTGGCCAACGCGTTTCTCGAGTCGCCCGCCCGGCGCACGCTGCCGCCGGGCCGCTTCGAACTCGGCGAAGAGGGCATGGTCTTCCACGCCGAGGGCCGCGCCTGGCCGATCCGGATCCGCAGCACCGGCTGGGGCGACCTCTGCCTCCTGGCCGGATTCAGCGCCCAGGAGCGCTCCTGGGGCTTCGTCGTCGGCAAGGAGGCTCCCGGCGGCGACCGCATCCTTGACAATTCCTTCCTGCGCGACGCCTCCGGCGCGATCAGCAGCCCTGCCAGCATGGCCGCGCTGATCCTTCACGAGACCACCCACGTCGTGCTGCGCGAGGGCACCGTCGGCTTCTGGAAGGGCTGCGCCTACTACCTGGAGGCGATCTTCCTGTTCCGCTACGACGATCACTCGGCCGAGCGCGAGCCTTTCGCCAGCTCGCGCGAATTCGCCGGTTATCTGGCCGGATCAGCGGCCCGGTAGGGCGATTCCGGCCAGGGCCGCGAGCAGTTCTGGCCGCTGACCGGCGTCGCCGGAGGCCTCCAGATGCCACACCACCCCGTCGTGCGCGAAGAGGGCGTGAAACTCGATCGAAGTCACCTCGCGGCCTTCGTCCTCGTGCTCGAAGGAGGTCAGCACGGCGGGCAGGGTGCCCCCGGACAGCTGTAGCTCGAGCCGCTCCTCGACCGGGTCGCCGTCGAAGTACTCCGCGGCCAGCACTTCGGCGAGATCGTGCTCCGGCGTCAACTCGTCCGCCGGCTGGCAGATCACGAGCATTCCGGCTCCGTTTGACAAAGAGAAGCAAGGCGCGCCACTGGACCAATAGTCGCGCAGCCGCCAGTTCGGGCCCGGCGGCAGAATGCGGGCGCCGTGCGAGGTGGCCAGCGGCGCGCCGGACTGGCCCAGGGCGGAGCGCGCGAGAATGAGGTCGAGCACGGGCTTGTGCTCGGACTCGAGGTCGGCCGGGTAGTAGGCGAGGCTTTGGAAGACGCCGCCGGGAGTCGTCACGCGCCGCGCGTCCACCCGGAATTCGAGGCCATCCTGCAGAACGTTGGCCTGGAGCAGGTCCGCCGGGGCGCCGAATGCTTGGCCCTTCTCCTCGCGAGTGACGGTCGCGGCGCCGCCCGTCCACGATTTCATCAGATCGTCCAGGTCGGCTCGCAGCTGCTGCCGCGCGTCCTCGGGCGCCGCCGGCGGATCCTCGCGCCACAGGCGCAGCTGAAAACTGTGGTCCTCCGGCCGGCCGTCGTGAGGAATCGTGAAGGTCCAGCCGCCGGGCAGGAGGTCGCCGGGCTCGCGCTCCTCGACCTCCAGTCGTTCGGGGAAGCGCGCGCTGATCCCGGACCAGGAGCGGGTTTCCAAGTGCTGCGGTCCGGTGTACGGCATCTTCACCTCGGCAAGCAGGCGGTCCATCCAGCCCAGCATCGCCGGCCGGTAACCTTCGGAGTAGAGCGCGCTGACGAGGCAAAGCTCGGCGTTGTCGTTCGAGAATACGGCGTTGCGAATCTCGGCCAGGCTGCCGTCGTTCAGCTTCATCTGAAAGCGCTGGCCGACGTGCAACTCCTCGCCGACGAGGCGCATGAGGGCGTTTTGGCGGATCACGCTGCCGCCGAAGCGGGCGGCCATCGTGTCGGCTTCGGCGCGCTGGGATTCCAGAATGTAATACTCGCCCAGCGCGCCGCCGAAGATTCCCGCAGCGCCGGTCGACACCAAGACCGTGCCCGTCGGTCCTTGACAAGTGATGCCGATGCTGCCGTCCTGCTCCTGCTCCTGCCGAAGCCACAGCAAGGGGATCGCGAACCGGATGCCGTGGCGCTCCATCTCCTGCAGCGCGTCCGGCTCGAAGGGGAGCACTTGCACTCCGGCGATCAAAGTTTCCGCCAGGGTCAGCAGTTGGTCCGGCTGACCGGGCGCCAGCCAGATCATCGCGCCGGCCGCCATCGGCGTGGTCTGCAGGATCACCATGCGCGAACGCGCGACGGCGGCGCCGTCGGCGCTGCTGAAGTCCTGCGACCGGCAGGGCGCCGGCCCTCCGGGCGTCGCGAGATTGCCGTCCGTGGCCGGTCCGGCCGTCAGGCCTCCAGGCGCCGCCAGATTGCCGAACTCCTGCGCGCCCAGGCTGTACAGAGTCGCCTGATCCACCGCCCCCCCCGGGTTGGGAAGGCTGAAGAATTTCAGAAACGGCAGGCTGTCCGGCTGTTGCGCCGGCCGGAACTCGACGAAGAGAACCTGCCCGTTGGCCGTCTCCCGGACGAGCACGATCGGACCCGGCTGCGGGAAGTTGAAGCCGGGGCTGCGGTGAATCTGGCTGACCTGACTTTGATCCTGGCAGGCAAGGAGGGCGAGGGTGGCGAGCACCCCCGCTTTTTATCACTCCGGCACGGCTCGCAGGACTTACACTGATCGCGCAGCCGTCACGGCAGCCAGTTTGATGCCCCGGTCCGACTCCCTGGCCTACTTCCTGCAGCGCAACAGTTGCCTGCGGCGGCCCAGTTCCCAGCGCCGCAAGGAGGGCGCCGAGGCGTACAAGAAGGGATGGGAATTGCGCATCGTGGTGGACAGCAGTTCCGAACTGGCGCAGGTGCGCCGCCTGCTGCGGACCGCCGGGCTGACGCCGGCCAAGGCCTATCGCAAACGCCAGAAATGGGTGCAGCCGGTGTACGGGCGCGAGGCCGTCACACGGCTCTCCGCGCAGACTTAGAAGGTGTCCGCCTCGCGGTAGGCCCGTAGCAGCGCCGCCTCGCCGTCCTTGCCGGATCGGGCTTTGCCGTGCTCCATGCCCAGAATGCCCTGAAAGCCGCGGCCGTGGATCTCGCGGAAGACGTTGCGGTAGTTGACTTCGCCGGTGCCGGGCTCGTTGCGGCCGGGATTGTCCCCGATCTGGAAGTAGGCGATCTCGTCCCAGCAGTGGCGCAGATTCGGGATCAGGTTGCCTTCGCTGATGGACTGGTGGTAGATGTCAAACAAGATCTTCACTGCGGGCGAGCCGACGGCCTTGCACAGGGACCAGGCCAGGTCGCTGGTGCGCAGGTAGAGGCCCGGATGGTCGCGCTGGTTGAGCGGCTCCATCACCATGACGAGGCCGTGCGGCTCGAAGATTTCGGCGCCGCGCTTCAGCATCTCCGCGGCGTGCGCGTGCTTGAAGCCGGGCGGCAGCGACGGGTCGTCCGTGCCGAGCACGATGGTCATCCAGCGCGCGTTCACGCGCTTGGCCACTTCGACCGCCGCCTTGAGATCGGCCAGAAAATTGGCGCGCGCATCCTCCTTGCCGCTGGTGAAGGTGTGTTCCTGGAACGCGGTGCCGAAGTTCGCCACGAAGACGCCCATGCGCATGTTGAGCCGCTCCATGGCGCGGGCGATCCGCTCCTGCTCTTCGAGCGGCCGGCCGGTCATGCCGTTGTCTTCCCAGGCGCGGAAGCCCTCGGCGGCGGCCCACTCCAGCTGAGCGACCGGATCCGGACCGGCATGGGCCTCGAACATGCCGAAGTGCGGGGCGTAGGCCAGTTGAAAATTCTCACCGCGGGCTCGGCCGGGCCTTGCGCCGGGGGCGGGAGCGGCGGCGGCGGAAGAGGTGCCGGGCAGCGTGCCCGCGGCCAGAGCGGCCAAGCCTGACTTCAGAAGGGTTCGGCGATCCATGCTGGCCTCACTATGCCGGATCCCGTGAGGGGAGCAAGCCCGAATTCACGCCGTTCCCGGGGACAACCCATGCGCAACCACCTCTCATCTTGCGGCGCCGCGGTCCTTCTGGCCGGCCTGGCGATCGCTCTCACTTCCTCCTGCGGCGGCGGCGGCAGCGGCGACGACGCGACTTCCGGGAGTCTCGGACTCCTGCTCACCGACGCGCCCACCGACGGCCTGTCGCTGTTCAGCGTGGACGTGACCACCATCCAACTTCGGCGCGACGACGGCAGCTTCACCGGCAACCTGCTGGCCGCGCCCCGCAATTTCGATCTG